>SVCL01000116.1 GCA_015058405.1 Clostridium sp. | reverse complement strand
CTAATATACCTATAACCTTTAATTGCTGACGTGGGAAAAAGTTTTGTAAATCTATTGTTGAATTACACATAATAAATACCTCTTAAAAATATGTTTAATATATTATATTGTATCATTAATACGGTAATTTACGGAAGAACCGTCAATTCTTTGACTCTTACGTTGCATTATCAATAAAAAATTGATTATGCAACACTTCCTTTTTTGTTGTATTTATCTATTAATTAATTGCTTACCTATTCTTTTAGAAAATACAATAGGTGAAAATATTATTCCTATAAATAAATATACTAACGAAACTATTAAAATCATATGTGCACTTAACATTTCAAAAGATCCTACATTATATATAAATAAATTATCTATAAAATGAAGTAAACTAATACCATTTATAGGCTGTATATATATAAATTTTTTTAATCCTATCGTAAACAAACTACTATCCCTTAAGAATATTGGTGTTATCATTAATATTAACATTATAATTGAAGAACTATACAACTCTTGAAATATAGCATTAATTAAAGAGCCTATAGCTGCTATTGATAATATAGATATCCAAGCAATTATTAAATACCATATAAACATTTTTCCAATAGTCCAATTATATATAACTGTAATAAACTGCGATAACAATTGTATTTGCGAATCCCACCCACTCTTTCCGATTAAAGCAAATATAATTAATGAAGTAATACTTGTACATATTAAAAACTCTACTGTTAAATAACTCAATAGTGCAAATATCTTATTAAATCCTACACGTATAAGTTTCCTTTTACCTGCCGAATTTAATATAATATCCATATTATTTTCTTTTTCAAAAGAAAATAATCCACTTGATATTAATATTGCTGATAATACTATTACTATATACACAAATAATAATGATTTAATCAAAATAGGCCATTGATTCATAAATTCTAAGTTATATGGTCCCTCTATATTAGAAGCCTTATTTAGTGCCTCTTGCTTTTCTTTTGATGAAATTGATTTATCATATGTTAATTCTATCTTTTCTTTTACTCTTTGTACATTTTTACTGTAAAAATCATTAGCATTGTCTATTTTTGAAACATCAATAGTTTTTCCACCAAATGGAGTATATGCTTGTGTAATTATAGATACCATTTGAGGATATTTATACTCAATATTTAAATCTCCATCATCACCATTATTAGAATTTTTTTTAGCTCTATAAAAATCAAGCACTTCATTTAATTTATCTGTAGTTAAAATTCCAGAAACATTTTTCAAATGTTCTTTTTCATATTTAAAAGCTTTTAATCCACTCACTATAACTTCTTTTCCATTAGAATAATCACAAGTTTCGTAATTATATATAAATAAAAAAGGCATACATATAGATAATATTATAGCTAAACAAAATACAATTACTACTGCTGTATTTTTGTAAAACTTTCTCAATTCATTAATCACACTTTAACCTCCTAGCAAATATATTAGGAGATACTAAAATACAAATAAATATAATTACTAATGATGTAATTATATCGGCAGTTATTGTAAGTGTATTAATTCCTAATATTTTAAATACTTGAAGAGACATTAAGTTATCACGTATAAAAAACGAATTAACAGGCTGAGCCTTTAAAAACTTTATTATTATAATAGGTAACACTTTTGCTTTTGCTATTATAATTGGCATAAACTCTATAACAACTCCTATTATTAATGTAATGTATGATTTCTCTATAAAAGCATTCAATAATGAAATAAATAATCCTATAGCTATAACACCAATCCAACCAGCAAATACAGATAATAAATATGCCTGTCCAAAACTCAATTTATATATAGAAGTAAAATTTTCTATTTGAATTTGATTATTCCAAGAAGCTATCCCTGTATTACTAAATACTATAAGAGATGTCACTAGCACGCTTATTAGAACTTCAATTGTTAATAAAATTATTAAAGATTTCACTTTATTTCTTGCAATACGTTTTAGAGATTTATCTCCTAGGGAAACTAATAACAAATCCATATTTTCATCTTTTTCATAAGAAAATATATTAGAGCCTAAAACTATTGCTGAAATAGTAATTACAATAAAACAAATAGTTAAAGAAGAAAACAATTTATCCCATTGACCGCTGAATTCAATATTAAAAGGTTTAGTTATGTTATTAGCTTTATCTAATATTATTTCTTTTTCCCAAGGTTCATACATATTTTCTGATTCACTTAATTTTTGATTTATGATTTCTGTACCTCTTTCGTAAAAATTATTCATATTGTTCATATTTTTGAATTGCTTTGAAGGATCTGCATTATCAGTTGGGTATGAATTAGCTATTAAAGAAAAAATTCCAGGGTACTTAGCACTTGTTTTAATATAGGCCTCATCAGAATTAGGTATTGATTTATAATACTTTAAGACTTCATTAAGTTTATCTGTTGTAAGAACTCCCCTAGAATTATCATAATTCTGTTTAATCATATTGATTGCACTTTTACCTTTTAAATAATTAGTACTAGATAATGACTCTAATTCTGAAAAACTTCGTACGGCAGCAAAACCTGTAATTATTGAAACTATTATTACTAAAACAAATAAGATTTTAACGTAAAATCTACTTGTAATTTTTTTCAATTCATTAAGCATTTAATTTTGCCTCCTTTTTAAAATTAAAAAGATAGACATCATTTAAATTTGGACTTATCTTTTTAGCATTAGGTGTAGGCATCTCTTTGCTAATTACACGTGCCTTTATACTATTTCCATCTTCGTATATCATAGAAATAGTACAATTTTTTAATTCTTTGTGCAGTTCCATCTCACTTTGAAAACTTGTTTCCCATACACAATCACTACATCTATCAAGCAATTCTTTTTCTGAACCACTCATCACAAACTTACCGTTTTTTAAAATGAATATTTCTTTTGATATAAATTCCAAGTCACTAACAATATGTGTAGAAATTAGTATTGTTTGTTCTCTAGCAAATTCAGAAATAAAATTCTTAAATTTTATTCTTTCTGTAGGATCTAGTCCAGTTGTTGGTTCATCAAGCATTACAATTTTAGGATTTAACAAAAATGCTTGAGCAAGTCCAACTCTTCTTAGTTGTCCTCCTGATAACTTCTTTAATTTCTTATTTTTAAATTCTTTCAAGCCAAACAATTCCATCTTCTCATTAATTTCTTTATTTATTATCCTTTGGGAAACATCACCTTTTATATTTCCTATATATACCAGAAACTCTTGAATTGTCATATGTGGATACCCAGTAAAATTCTGCGGAAGAAACCCTAATAAAACTTCATCAGAATTACTAAGTTTTGGATATACAACTTCTCCACTATAATCTGTTGTAAAACCACTAATCAACTTAAATAAAGTAGTTTTTCCTACTCCATTTGCTCCAAGAAGTCCATAAATTCCACTTTTCAATTCAAAATTAACATTATTTAATATTATTCTCTTACCATAACTTTTAGTAATATTTTTTAATCTTAAACTCATTTATAACTCCTCCATTAAATAGCTATAGCATCTTTATTACAAATACAAAATATATCAATTTACTTTTTTGATTAATTATTGCATAATTATACCATTTATTTTAATTTAAGTAAATATTTCTCATCTTAAGAAATTCTTATTTTATCTTAATATATTTTTTATTTTTATAAATACAAATATAGCCATTACAATTTATATAAACCAAACAATAAAGTTCAAAAAAACTGGTTTCTAAAAAATATAGAAACCAGTTTTAAACTTAATCTTGATTATATAACTTTGAGGCAACTTTAATTATAAAATTATAAAATATAAAACTAATCATAACTAAAATACCTGCCATCATTACAAAAAAGAATAAATAACTTCCTATTAAATAATTTAAATAAGCCAATATACCAGCTAATATACAAGTTGCAAAAGGCATTATAAGAGGTAAAAAGTTCTTCTTATAAATATCTCTTTCTGACTGCCAATCAAGCCTTGGATCTTTATAATCCATAAATAATTCTATTAAAGACATAGATATTACTGATACTATTGAAATTACAATTGATAATATTAATAAGTCTACAGGAACTTTCAAAAATACTATAATTCCACTAGCTATAATAGACTCTATTAAATTAACAGATATTGAAGAAGTAATTTTAGCTAAAATCTGCTTTTTAGGGTCAATTGGAATATATTTAGAAACAAAAAATTCTTTTCCTTCCCTTGATACTGCTGTTATAGCTGCACCTCCTGATGAAATTGCCATAGTTGAAAAAAGAAAAACTCCAACTAAAATATATCCATAATAATTTGTTCCCTCTTGTACTATGTTTCTTATTCTTTCCGCATTTCCATTACTAAAACATACTATACCTAATATTGCAGGCATATAAAATAACATTGCAATTCCATTCATAAAGAACTGTGGAGTTCTAAAAAGTACACGTATTTCCTTATTAAATAAAGCTTTAAATTCAGAATTACTTTTAACTGTTTTATTAATATTTTTAGATTTGAATACATCTTCACTTTTACTAAAAGTTTCTGAACTTCCAACTATGCTGCTATAATATAACTTTCCACCTATCATATAATATAAAACAAATAAACACACACTAATTACTAATGCCATTAATACATATAATAATCCATTAAACTCACTACTAAAAGTTAGAGCTTTTATAAGAATAGAATTAGTAAATATAATATTACTAACTATATCTATAATTCCTTTATTATCTGTAAGCATATTAAAGCTTAAGCTTTCTCCTCCCGCTGAAGAGGCGTTTTGACTTATAAGATTAAATAAAACTACTAAAACTAACACAAAGACTCCTGCTACAACTCTAAATGCATCTTTATGCTTAGATAAACTTGTAAATCTCATTAATACCATACTTATTAAAGAGCCAATTATCATTGGAATAATAGGTAATACTAATACAGATATTATGGTATATATATAAAATAATATACCAGCATTACTTTTTACTCCGTAGAATATTAATGGCACAACTATAATACCTGTATATAAATACATTTCAACTAAAGCTGATAAAAATTTACCTAATATAATTTCTGAACTTTTAAAAGGCATGTACATTATTGGTTCTACATCATTTGCAAAATAAAACGTATTTAAGAGTGAATACATACCAAATAATAAAACAGCAGCTGAACCAGTGGCTAAAAATAATTCAATTAATGTACTTTCTAAACCTACTTGAGCTAATGAATCATATGTTTTCCTTATCAAAATAGTAAAAGGCAATGAGATACATACCATTAACATAAAAATATTTAAACACATAGCTAAAGGACTTCTTTTTTTATTTCCTAAAATTCCTTGAAGGGCATTTCCTATAAAATATTTTATTAATAACTTTTGTCTACTCATTATTAGTAAGCTCCAAGAACATCTCTTCTAATGACTCATTTGATTTAAATTCATTTCTCATATTTTCTATGCTTCCACTATATATTAATTGCCCTTTATTAATAATAGCTACCTTATCACATAACTTTTCAGCCACTTCCAAAACATGGGTAGAGAAAAGCACTGTATTTCCTGCATCTGCATGTTCTCTCATCATTTCTTTTAATATAAAGGCTGACTTTGGATCTAATCCTGTTAATGGTTCATCAAGTATCCATACCTTTGGATTATGAAGAATTACACCCATTACCACAATCTTTTGTCTCATTCCATGTGAATAGGACTGAATTTTATCTCCTAGAGCTTTTGTCATTTCAAATCTTTCTGCTAATTCTTTAATTTTATCCTTACGTGTACTTCCATCCACTTTATAAACATCTGCCATAAAGTTTAAGTACTCTAATCCTGTAAATCTCAAAAACATATCTGGACTGTCTGGAACATATCCAAAAAGTTCTTTTACCTTCACTGTATCTTTTAAAATACTTAAACCATTTACTTCTATATCTCCAGAGGTTGGTTGTATAATACCTGTAATCATCTTTATTGTTGTTGTTTTTCCAGCTCCATTTGGACCTAGAAGACCAAATATTTCTCCATCCTTCATTTCTAAATTCAAATTATCTACTGCTTTGTTTTGTCCATTATAAGTTTTGGTTACATTGTTAATATTTATCACTTTTTACACCTCCACCCATAATTATACTATATTTCTTTATTAATACAATCGATTTATATTTATTTTAAAAACAATATATTAACTATAAATATAGCCGCAATTATCGCCACTAAATCTGCCATAACAGCTGCCCATACTGTATGCCTTACCTTTTTTACCTTAACTGCTCCAAAGTAAACTGTTACTGTATAAAAAATAGTTTCAGTTGTTCCCATAATTACTGAAGCTATAAGACCAATATAGCTATCAGGTCCATAAGTTTGAACTATATTTGTAAATATTCCTACAGCTCCACTACCTGATAAAGGTTTTATCAAAACCAAAGGTAATAACTCTTTTGGTAAACCTATTAACTTAACAATAGGAGAAAGCAAATTATTAAGATTATCTAAAAGTCCTGCCCCCTTAAAAATATCTACTGCAATAATCATAGCTAATAAATAAGGGAATATATTTAAACATACTTTAAGACCTTCCTTTGCTCCTTCAATAAACCAATCATACACTTTTCCGCCCTTTATCATTCCATATCCAATTATAAAAATAACTATTATTCCTATAATACTTTTAGTTAAATAATCACCCATTCTAACTCGTTACCCCTTCTAAAAATATCTTTGTAAAATCTTGCAACATACTATTCCCACTACTAGAGCTGTAGCAGTTGAAATTATAGCTGGTAATATTATTACTCCTGGATTCTGTGAATTACACGCTGCTCTGATTGATATAATTGTTGAAGGAACTAATTGAATACATGCTGCATTCATAACTAAAAATAAAGCCATATCATTACTTGCAACTCCTTTTGTATCATTAAGTCTATCCATTTCCTCCATAGCTTTTATTCCAAAAGGAGTAGCTGCATTTGATAGCCCCATCATATTAGCAGTTAAGTTCATTACTATTGCACCTAAAGCTTTTTCGTCCTTTGCAGCATCTTTATATAATCTTTTTAGTACTGGCTTCATAATTCTCGCTAACTTTTCTGTAAGCCCACTTTTTTCTGCAACCTTCATTACCCCACACCAAAAGCACATAATTCCCACAAGACCCAACATAAGTTTAACTGTACTATCTGATGAATTTACTATATATGAAGATACTGCATCTCCCTTACCTGTAATTAAAGATACCAATATTCCTAAAAATATAAGTGCAAACCATATATAATTAATCATAACTTCCTCCTTAAAAGTTCATATTACTTAATAAAATATATGCCTTGCGTTACCTTTTTAGTAGTGATAGGATTAATATGTAAGCTTATTATTTTTACTTAAAAAGGAGAGTAACTAATGGATAACACTAACTTAAAAATTGCTCAACAAGATATTGAAGATGCACTAAAGACTGTAGAAGATTTAGAGAAAGTAGCAACTGATTCTACTCTTTCTAAAGATGTATTAAAAGAAAAGTTTGTATCTTTAAATGAAAAAGTAAAGAAATTAGAAGACTTATTAAAGACAGAAGGTATCCTTTAGTCTAAAAAAAGATATAAAAAAGGGGCTGTCGCACTAAAAAATAGTGTGAAGCCCTTTTTCTATGAAAAAAATTAAATCCTAACCTCAAAGAAGTTAGGATTTGTAGTAAAATATTTACATGAACAAAACAAATATTTTACATAAGAATTATACAATT
>SVCL01000115.1 GCA_015058405.1 Clostridium sp. | reverse complement strand
TACGAAGACCCTTTTAAGGGTAGCAGGTAATCAAAGCGTAGCTTGAACGAAGTGAAAGCCAGGCGCCTTGAGGCGCTGGCCAAATACCAAAGGCTTATAGCCGCAGTGCAAGCCACCCGTTTTACGGGTGGTTATGACTATTTAAAGGATGTACTAATATAGGAATTTACATTATAGAAGTTAATTTTTATACTTTTTATTATTTTGGGGAAAGATAACCATATAATAAGCAAGTTAGGGAGTGAATAGCATTGAATAAAATGGAAACTTCTAATTGTAGAAAGCATGTATTAATAGAGTTAAAGTCAGCTTTTTCTTTGATAAATAGAAACTACAAATATATAAAATCTGTGGATAATGAAGGGGAAGAGATTTTAGGGGCAGGAGAATGGCTTTTAGACAATATTTATTTGATAGAAAAAGAGTATAGAAGTATAAGAGAAAATATGCCAAGAGAATATTTTGATAACCTTCATAAAGAAAGTAAAGAGAGTGAAATACCTAAAATACTAGAGTATGCTAAAGAATATATACATATAAAGGATGGAGAAATTACTAAGGAAGAAGTAGTGGACTTTTTAAAGTGTAAGAATAGTATGTTCACAATGGCAGAGTTATGGGCCTTTCCTCTTATGTTAAAGATAGCAATAATACTAAATATATCAGGTATAACTAATAAGTTATCAACCTTTCAAAAAGAAAGGGTAAAAGGAAAATATGTTGCGTATAAGATAGTAGATAAAAAGGAAGAGGCAAAGAAGATATTAGGAAACTTAACTGAAGAAGAAAAGACTTCAAGTATATTCTGGGATACATTGAAAAAGATTTTGAGAGATAATTCTATCGAAGACAATGAAATATGGGAATATATTTTAAATGAAAGTCCACATGATTATGTAAAAAATAATTTTATAGAGGGAAGTTTAGAACAAGATATAAGTTCGTATATCAGTTCCTTAAGAAGAATAGAAGACATAGAGTGGAGAGAAGTATTTAATGAAACATCTTATGTAGAAAAACAATTATTGAAAGATCCAAGTCATACTTATGAGCTTATGGATTTTGAAACAAAGGATAATTATAGACATAAGATAGAGAAGTTAGCAAGAAAGTTTAATATAGAAGAAAACATATTAGTAGACAAATTATTGGAATTGTCTAATAAGGCTTTAATAGATCAAGAAGATGAATATAAAACACACGTTGGATATTATTTAATAGATGAAGGAATATATGAATTAAAGAAGACATTAGACAGTAAGGCTAAAGTTAGATTTACTATGAGTGAAGTGAAGTTTGTTGTTATAAATATATTAATAACACTTGGAATTACAGCAACTGTATTAATTTTAAATTATGGTTTTGGAACAGATTTTACTGCTACTGAATTTATTATATCAGCTTTAATAATTTTAATACCTGCTAGTGAAATAGCAGTGGCACTAATAAACTGGTCTGTTAGCAAGATAGTTCCTATAAGGCTTATGCCAAAAATAAACTTTTTAAGAGGAATACCTGATTCCTTTAAAACAGTAATAGTAGTGCCAGCTATGTTAACTTCGCCTAAGAGAACTAGGGAGCTTATAAGTAAATTAGAAGTAGTATATCATGCAAATAAAGATAAAAATATATATTTTGCTATTCTTGGAGATTTTGCAGATTATGATAAAGAAGTTGCACCTGGAGATAAGTCTATCATTGAATTAGGTCTTAAAGAAATTAGAAAGTTAAATTATAGGTATTTTAAAAATGAGGAACATTTCTTCTTATTAAATAGAAAAAGAACTTTTAATAAAAGTGAAGGGGTCTTTATGGGGCATGAGAGGAAACGGGGAAAGCTTATAGAATTTATGGCACTTTTAAGAAATGATAAAAACCATACATATGAAACTATAAGTGGAGATATCTCTAAACTTAGAGAAGTAAAATTTTTAATAACATTAGATTCAGACACATTTATGCCAAAAGATTCTGCAAAAGAGCTAGTTGGAACAATGGCTCATGTATTAAATAGAGCAAAACTTGAAAAAAATAAAGTTAAGCATGGTTATGGAATAATACAACCTAAAATAAGCATTAGTTTAGAAAGTAAAAATAAAAGTTTATTTTCAAGGATTTTTGCAGGGGATAGTGGATTTGATGGATATTCCGTAGCTTATTCAGATACCTATGAAGATTTATTTGCAGAAGGAAGTTTTGTAGGAAAAGGAATAATTGATATAGATGTATTTTGGGGTATTTTGAAAGATGAAATACCTGAAAATAAGGTACTAAGTCATGATCTTTTAGAAGGAGCTTATGCAAGATGCGGATTAGTTAATGATATAGAATTTATAGATAATTATCCTGCATCTTATGGCGCAAGTATAAAAAGACTTCATAGATGGGTTAGGGGAGATTGGCAACTTTTTAGATGGCTATTTTCAGAGAAGATATCTTTATTATCAAAGTGGAAGATATTCGATAACTTAAGAAGAAGTTTGTTAGCTCAAGATCTTCTTCTAGCGGTATTACTTAACTTAACTGTATTAGAAGGAGAGGAACAAATAGTAATGTTATGCTTTTTAGGGGCTATAACTCCTTTAATATTTACAGTTACAGATTTTGTTGTTACTCCGAAAAATACTATAATAGGTACGTTTAAAAATCTTAGGCAATGCATACTTATTATTAGCTTTATACCCTATCAAGCGTATATAATGACTGATGCTATCGTGAGAAGTATTTATAGAATGCTTGTATCTAAGAAGAATTTACTGCAATGGCAAACAGCAGAAGACGTAGAGAGAACAATTGATAATTCATTAGTTTCATATATTAAAAAAATGTGGTTTTCCATTTGTGCAGGGATGTTGGTTATTTTAATATCTGCATTTTCAAGAACATCTATAATGCTTATTAATATACCAATAGGATTTGTTTGGGTAATTTCCCCTATACTGGCTTATCATATAAGCCAAGTTGATAAAAGAAAAGTTTATACTCCGTTAGGAGAAGATAGGGAGTTTGTTAGAGATAATGCAAGAAGGATATGGGCTTATTATGAGGATTTTGTTAATGAAGAAAATAACTTTTTAGCTCCTGATAATTATCAAGAAAATCCTTATAAAGGAGTAGCATATAGAACATCACCAACGAATATTGGAATGGGACTTATAAGTAATGTAGTTGCTTATGATTTAGGATATATTCCATTATGTGAAGTAGTAGATAGACTTGAATTAATTCTAGAAGGTATGGAAAAGCTTGAAAGATATAAAGGACATTATTTAAATTGGTATGATACTAGAAGCTTAGAAGGGTTATGGCCAAGGTATATATCTACAGTAGATAGTGGAAACTTGTTAGGGTATTTAATGGTAATAAAAAAGTCTCTAGAAGAATATAAAGATAATCCTATTATAAGATCAGATGAGATTGAGGGGATAAAGGATACTTTAAAAATATTAGGTATTGATTGTGATGATTTAGACATAGATATTAAAAATTATAAAACAGAGTTTGAAAGAATCTTAAATATTTTAGATGAAGAAATTGCTATTAAAGAAGATAGGGAAAGGGCTTATTGGTTAGAAAAAGCCAAGAAGGAAGTAAAATTAAAATTAGCTTATTATGATTATATTTTTGATGGTATTAATAAGTTATTTACTAAAAAATTTAGAGAAAAAGCTCCATCGACTTATGAACTTATTAAATATATTCAAGAATTAAGTGATATCTCAAGTAAAGAGTTTAAGGTAGTATTAAAAGAAAAATTAGCTTTATTAAGAACTTTAATTAATAGGATTGATAGTGTTATATCTAAAATTACTAAGATTATAGAAAAGATGGACTTTAAGTTTTTATATAATCCAGGTAGAGGGCTATTTTATATTGGATTTAATATAGAAGAGAATTCTTCTGGAAGTTCATATTATGATTTGTTAGCATCAGAATCTAGAGCTACATCTTTTATAACTATAGCTTTAAATGAAGTTCCTAAAGAACATTGGTTTAAATTGAGTAGAGCTATGACTAATGCATTTAATGAGAAAGCATTAATATCATGGAGTGGTACTATGTTTGAATATTTTATGCCTTCCCTTATTATGAAAAGTTATAAGGATACTTTACTTAATATGACCTATTTTTCAGTAATTGCAGCACAACAAAACTTTGCAAGAAGAAGAAAAGTACCTTGGGGAATTTCTGAATCTGCTTATTATCAATTTGATATGGGAGATAATTATCAATATAAAGCTTTTGGCGTACCTGGAATAGGATTAAAAAGAGGTCTTGAAGATGAACTTGTAGTATCTCCATATTCTACATTAATAACATTGCCTTATTCGCAAGAGGAAGGAATAGAAAATTTAAAAAAACTAAAAAGTAAAAAGTTATATGGAAGATATGGCTTTATTGAATCGATAGATTATACAAAAAATAGAGTTAGTAAAATGGATGTAGCAGAGGAAGAAGGAGAAAGTAAAAAGGTATCATGCTATATGGTTCATCATTTAGGAATGTCATTAATGGCTTTGGATAATGTATTGAATAATAACATTTTACAAGAAAGGTTTCACTCTATACCAGAGATAAAGTCAGTAGAATTATTATTAAAAGAAAAGATACCAAATAGGATAACATTTGATAGAGAAGATGTTATAGAAAATAGAACTAGAAGTATAGAAGTAGAAGACACAATTCCAAGGATTTATGAAGGAGCAATAAGAGCAAATCCTGAAGTTTTACTATTGTCTAATGGAAGTTATTCCATTATGACAACATTAACCGGAAGTGGTTATGCTAAAAAAGATAATATGACTATCTATAGATGGAAAGGGGATAGTACTACTGACTCTACAGGTAATTTTATTTATATAAAGAATTTAAATTCTAATGATTATTGGAGTGCAACATATGAGCCTTGCAAAAAACAAGGAGATGAATATGAGGCGAAATTTAAAATTGATAAAGGTGTATATAAAAGAAGAGATGGAGATATAGAAAGTGAATTAGAAATAGTAGTATCTCCAGAAGATGATGTTGAAATTAGAAAATTGAAGTTGAAAAATATAGGCAGTGCAGAATGTAATGTAGAAGTAACAAGCTACATAGAAATAACTTTGCAAACCTTTGAGGGTGATGCAGTTCACCCTAGCTTTTCCAACTTATTTATATCAACTGAGTATCTTGATGATAAAAAATGTATCTTAGGAAATAGACGCCCTAGATCCAGTGGTAGTACTACGCCATATATAGTCCATAAATTAGTTACTAATGAAAATTTGGAAGAAGATATTACTTATGAAACTTCAAGAATTAATTTTATTGGAAGAAATAGAAGTTTAGGAAGTCCTAAGTCTTTAGATAAGGAAATTAAGTTAAGTAATACAGTTGGTACAGTATTAGATCCTATTATGAGTATTAGAGGTGTTTTAAGATTAAGTCCGGGGGAAGAAAAAATAGTTTATTATATAACATCAACTGCAAATTCTAAGGATGAAATATTAGAAATTGTTGATAAGTATAGTGAAGTTAATAAGCTAGAAAGATGTTTCTATTCATATAGTAAAGCTGTATTGTTAGAGCTTAGGGCACTAGGCATTAAATCAGAGCAGGCTAATATATACCAAAGATTAGCATCTTATATTTTGTTTTTACATAGTGGAAGAAGTGATAGAGAAAGTTATATTGCAGGGATAAAACATAATCAACAAGATTTGTGGGCTTATGGAATTTCAGGAGATTTACCAATCGCCATGGCCTTAGTAAAAACAGAAGAGGATATGGATCTTGTTAGAGGGATGATTAAGATGCATTATTATTGGAAGAGTAAGGGATTAAAGGTGGATTTGTTGATTTATAATGACGAAGAATCTTCTTATGAATTGCCTTTACAACAAAATATAATTAGTGCTGTTAATTTATCTAAGGAAGGTGAAATATTAAATAAGCCCGGAGGAATTTTCATACATAATCAATCTACTATGAATAAAGATATAAGGGATTTTTTAATAGGAATATCTTCTCTTTATGTTGATAGTGATAAGGGTAGTATTATAACTCAAATAAAAGATATAGATAAACTTCAAGAAGAAGTGGATTTAAGACATAAGGAATTAAGTAATATTCATAAATTAAATTATGAAATAGACAGAGAAATAGTAGAAATAGATAAAGAAAACTTACTTGATATAACCAAGAAAGGAGTAACTAATAAATATAAGCTTAATGAGTTTGATGTGGGGAAATTAGACTTTTGGAATGGCTATGGAGGATTTGATAAAGAAGATAAAAGTTATGTTATAAAGCTTAGTGATTTTAAAAATACACCTGCACCATGGATTAATGTTATATCTAATGATGATTTTGGATTTCATATTTCAGAAACAGGCTCCTCTTACACTTGGTGTGGAAATAGTAGGGAGAATAAAATTACTCCTTGGAGCAATGATTGGGTAACAGATCCTTTAGGAGAAGCTTTATATATTAGAGATGAGGATAATGGAAGCTATTTTTCTATAACACCTAAGCCTGTTAGAGATGGTGGAGATTATATAATTAAACATTCATTTGGATATTCAACTTTTATTCATGAAGCTTATGGAATAAGGGGAGAAGAACAGGTATTTTGTCCTAAGGGAGAAAAGGTGAAGCTACAAAAAGTAGTTCTGGAAAACTTAACAGATGAGGATAAAAGTTTATCCATATACTATTATGCTCAATTAGTTTTAGGTGTGTTTAGTTATGGTAGTGCAAAATACATATCAACAGCAGTGAGAAATGATTACATAGTAGGAGAAAATCCTTATAGCAAATATTTTGGTAAAGGTAAGGCGTATCTAACTATTGTTGGAGGAGAAGCTCTTAATTTTACAGGAGATAGGAAAGAGTTTATTGGGATAGGAGGAAAGTTGTCAGAACCAGAAGCTTTAAAATATAAAACTTTATCTAATAAAACAGGAAGTATATACGATCCATGTTTAGTAGCCAAAAGTACATTTTCGTTAAGGGCTAAGGAGAAAAAGGAAATAGTGGTGATTTTGGGGCAAGAAGAATCTTATGAGGCAATAGAAAATAAGATTAATAAATATAAAATAGTAGAAAAATGTAATAACGCATTAGAGGAAGTTAAGGAGTATTGGTCATATTTCCTAGGAAATATACAAGTTAAGACAAATGATAAAGCAATGGATTATTTACTTAATGGATGGCTTTTATATCAAACTTATAGTTGTAGATATCTAAGTAGAACAGCATTTTATCAATCAGGAGGTGCTTATGGATATAGAGATCAACTTCAAGACTCAATAGCTTTAGGTGTTGTTGATTCTGAAATAACTAAAACACAAATTCTAAGAAGTGCAGAAAAGCAATATTTAGAAGGAGATGTTCAACATTGGTGGCATCCAGTTATTAATAGTGGAATAAAAACTAGGTTTTCAGATGATTTATTATGGCTGCCTTATGTAACTAGTGAATATATTTCAAAGACTGGAGATTATTCAATATTGAATTTAAAAGCAAGATATTTAGAAGATGAACCTTTAAAAGAAGGGGAAGATGAAAGATATACTATAGTAGATAAATCTAATACAGAAGGAAGCATATATGAACATTGTATAAGGGCTATAGATAGAGCATTGAAGTTTGGAAAACATAACATTCCGTTAATGGGAAGTGGGGACTGGAATGATGGAATGAGTACGGTAGGTAATAAAGGAAAAGGTGAAAGTGTATGGCTAGGATGGTTCTTATATAAGATATTAGATGATTTCAATGTTATCTGTAGTTATATGCAGGATTCCAAAAGACAAGAATACTTTAATGAGCAAAAGATATTTATTAAAGAAAACTTGGAGAAGGAAGCTTGGGATGGAGAATGGTATAGAAGAGCTTATTTTGATAATGGAATTCCTTTAGGTTCAAGTGAGAATGAGGAATGTAAGATAGATTCATTAGCACAAAGCTGGAGTCTGATATCTGGAGCGGCTAAAAAAGATAGAAGTATAAAAGCTATGGAGGCAGTAGACAAAAAACTTGTTAAAGAAGAGGAAGGGATAATACTTTTATTAACTCCTCCTTTTGAGAAGTCAGATTTAGAGCCAGGATATATAAAGGGGTATGTAGCAGGTGTTAGAGAAAATGGAGGACAATATACACATGCAGCTGTATGGGTTATTTTAGCTTTAACTAAACTTGGATTTGGAGATAAGGCAATGAAATATTATAGTATGATAAATCCTATTAATCATACTAATTCAGAGTCTAAGTGTGATAAGTATAAGCTAGAACCATATGTTATGGCAGCTGATGTTTACATTAGAGAACCTCATGTTGGTCGTGGAGGATGGAGCTGGTATACTGGTGCAGCAGGGTGGATGTATAAGGTGGGAATTGAAGATATATTAGGTTTAAAGACTGTTGAAGGAAAGTGGTATAAAATAGAACCATGTATTCCTAAGGAATGGGAAAGTTATGAGATAAAAATAAAAAACAATAAAGAGGATTATAAAATAGTAATAGAAAGAGGTGAATATAAAGGTATTGTAATTAATAACGAAAAAATAGAAGGAAATTTAATCTGTAAAAATAAAGGAAAGTTAGATGTTAAGGTTATAATTTAATAGGTCTCAGAAGTATAAGTTTACTTATGCTTCTGGGATGGATATCACTAACAAATAATTTGTTGTATTAAACTATTGTGTTTACAGGTAAAGAAAAAATGTGTAAAATTAAGGGGATTAAGGCGGTGAAATTTTAGATGAATAATAGTAAAAAGGGATTTGGAATAATAATATTATTATCAATAGTTTTGGTGGCTGTTCTAGGGCTAGGAATAATGAAAACTAGGAAGTTGAATGCAATTAACCAAAAGGAATTTAAAGAATTTATGGACGAATTTAATAATGCGACTTTAGAAAAAGAAAAAAAACCAGTGGACTTTGTTGGAAAATTAAAAGAAAAACAAGAAGTAAATATGTTAGTGTTAGGCGATGAATTAGCTGCAAGCCAAGGAAAGACAACAGATAATGGTATTTGGAGTGATGGAGTTACTAAATTTATTAAAGATACATATGGTAGCGAAGTTAAGTTGCAGGTATTAGCTGAATCTAAAGCTAAAGTAGAGGATGGTTTAAATACTGTTAATTTAAATAATGTCTCTAATAATGATTTTATTTTATTCTGCTATGGGAATAATGATAGTTTAGGTCGTACAAGTTTAGATTCATTTAAGGGGAATTATAGCAATTTAGTTAAAAAGGTTAAAGAAGAAAATCCTAATGCAACACTTATAGTTATGATACCTAGTACATTAGAACTTGATAATAAGTACAGATTAAAAATGATGGAAGTTTGTAATGAAAACGGATTGGCTTATGGAGATATGAAAACTTCATTTAAAGAATCTGGACAAGCTGAATCGAAATTAACAAAAAATTCATTACCTACAGATATGGGATATCAAGTATATACTCAAACTATAAATAATATTATTAAGTCGTTAGTTGGATAAATTCAATATTTTTACATTGAAAAGACGAATATTAATTGGTATAATAGTAATGTTTTTTCATTATTAATTATGGAGGGTTTAAGATGCCTGTTAAGATAGCAATTTTAGGTGGGCCAAGATGTGGTAAAACTACCTTGATGCAACAATTGTATGTAGAACTAAAAATTAGAGATATAAATGTAGGAGCTGTTCCTGAATATAGTACGGATTATCTTAAAGATAAGGGTATGATTGAAAATATAGCAGAACAGTATGGTATATATTTAGGACAACTAAGATTAGAAGAAGAGTTAAATGAATTTGACTATGCAATAACAGATTATGCTACGTTTGTTCCATATATTTATGGAAGATTCATGCTTGGAGATAAGGAAAGAACAAAGAAAGAGATAGAAATATTAAAAGATTTATACATATTAGCTTTAAGAGATTTACCAAAGTATGATCATATATTCTTTGTTCCAAGAGAGTTTGGATACACAAGAGATGGAGTAAGATGGCAAGATGAAGAAATGGCATCTGCAGTAGATAATGCTATTTTATCTTTCTTAAAAGCTGAAAATGTTAAATACACAGTTATTAGTGGGACAACCAAAGAAAGATCAGAAAGCATCTTAAAGGAAATAGGAATAGAGTAAACTGATTGGTTTTATTGAAAGTACTGATTATATATCAGTACTTTTTATTTTTTGTAAATACGTACAAAACACTATTGTAAATCATTATGAAAGTGTGTTAAATGTATTGTTGTTTGTTAAAAATTAAATTATCATATTGGGTGAAAATGTAATTTTGTAATAAAAGGAGAGGTTATGAGCAAATATTTAAGTTCTAAGATAAAAGTAATTTCTTTTATAGCTATTATCATGGTTGTATTTACACATTGTTATAATTTTAAAGATAATTTTTTGATGCCTACTACAATTATTTCAGAAGGGTTAAATTATGGAACGTTTATAGAATATTTTATATGTAATGGATTAAGTAGAACTTCTGTGCCAATATTCTTTATAATATCCGGATATTTATTTTTTGTATCTTTTAGATTTACTGGGGTAGGATATATTGATAAGTTGAAAAGTAGAGTAAAATCTTTATTAATACCGTATATAATATGGACAGTTATAAGTATGGGAATTTGTTTTAGTTTATGGGATGTAGATATAATGCCTGTAAATGATATGATAGCGAATCTAGAAGTAGGAGGATTAATGCAAGTCTTTTTAAATCCACCTAACTTTCAATTTTGGTTTGTAAAACAGTTGATTATATATGTTGTATTATCGCCAATAATATATTTATTAATTAGATTTGGTGTTATTAGAATTTTATATCTTTCAGCAATGCTTTATCTCTGGAGTATAGACATAGGAATATTATTTAATATTATTAATGTAGAAGCTTTATTTTACTTTTCTTTAGGAGCATATCTTGCAATTTTAAATAAAGAAAAATTTATTTTGAAGGAAAGAAGTAAGAAGACAGTAATTACTCTTTTTATGTCATGGATTATAATGTTAGTAATTAAGACGATACTATGTGGAATAATTAGTATAGAGGAATCTACAATAGATATTTTGATTTTGCACAAAGTAAGTGTGGTTATTGGAATAGTTTCAATGTGGTTTGGATTGGACTATATAATGAAAAATGATAAATTAGTTACAAAGACTTTGAAGATAACTTCCCACACATTTTTTATTTTTTGTTTTCATGAACCTTTATTAGATTTTGTTATTCAATATAGTTTGATTAATATTTGTGATAATACTTTATTTAATGTTTTAACGTTTTTTATTTATCCTATAGTTACAATTATTTTATCTATTTTAATAAGTAAGCTGTTACTTTACTTCGCACCATCTTTGCATAATATTTTAACTGGTGGTAGAGGAACTAGAAAAATTAATTATTTAAAGTAATATTAATTTAATAAAGTTGTAATTAGTTTTTAAGTAACAAGGGTTTCAATTATATTGATATAATGCTAAAGTTAATATAACAAATAAAAGGAGGGAATATTATGTCTATTCTTGTATGTGGTGGAGCTGGCTATATAGGTAGTCATATGGTAGCGGAACTTTTAGAAAATAATGAAGAGGTTGTTATATTAGATAATTTTGCAAAAGGTCATAAGGAGGCAATATTAGGTGGTAAGCTTTATGTTGGAGACTTAAGAGATAGAGAGATATTAGATAAGATTTTTACTGAAAATAAAATAGATGCAGTTATTGATTTTGCAGCTTACTCTTTAGTTGGAGAAAGTATGACAGAACCATTAAAGTATTTTAATAATAATGTTTATGGAACAATAAGTTTACTTGAAGCTATGAAAGATTATGGAGTTAAGTATATAGTATTTTCATCAACAGCTGCAACTTATGGAGAACCAAAGGTAGTTCCGATAGAAGAAAATAGTGATACTATACCTACAAATGCTTATGGTGAATCTAAGTTGATAGTTGAAAAGATTCTAAGATGGTGTGATAGTGCTTATGGAATAAAATATACTGCTTTAAGATATTTTAATGCAGCAGGAGCACATGTTAGTGGGCAAATAGGAGAAGACCATTCTCCAGAAACACACTTAATACCATTAATATTAGATGTTGCTTTAGGTAATAGAGAAAAAATCATGATGTTTGGTGATGATTATAATACTAAGGATGGAACTTGTATAAGAGATTATATTCATGTAACAGATTTAGCAAAAGCTCATCTTTTAGCTCTAAAAAGATTAAGAAATGGAGGAGAAAGTACTGCTTATAACTTAGGTAACGGTACAGGATTCTCTGTTAAAGAAGTTGTAGAAGTTGCAAGAAAGGTTACAGGACATGAAATACCAGCTGAGGTTGCACCAAGAAGAGCGGGAGATCCAGCTACATTAATTGCATCTTCAGATAGAGCTATAAAAGAATTAGGATGGGAACCTAAATTTAATGATTTAGAAACAATAATTAGTACAGCATGGAAATGGCATAGTTCACATCCACAAGGCTACGCAAAGTAATATAAAAGACTAAAAAGGTGATAAGTCAAGAAATTTAAATTTTTTGATTTATCACCTTTTTCATAGATTATAGTTTTATAAAAGTTAATCTATATTATCTAGATCATCCACATCTTCTGGTAATATGTTTTTACCTTCATCTGCTAAGCTTTCTGTATAATCAAATTCTTGCCAAGCTATATTGTTTACAGTTATAGGATCAACAGCAGGATTAGTTAAATTTATTGCAGTTCCATCAGGGGCAAAACTTTTTATTCCATCAGGATGATAATAGGTTCTGGTTCGAGGTAAATAAGGTTTACTTTTATCTTTCATAAGAAAGACCTCCTTTAACTTATTAATATACATAGTTTGTACAAAAATATAAAAATAATTCAATATTTATGTTTTTTCATAAGAAGAATAATTATTCCCTAAACTTCATTGCTTTATGATATAATAATATGTTGTATATGAAGGAATTATATTAGAGGAGGAAAATATTTTGTCTGATTATATAAATGAAATAAAAAAGAGAAGAACCTTTGCAATTATTTCTCACCCTGATGCTGGTAAAACTACTTTAACAGAAAAGTTCTTACTTTATGGAGGAGCTATAAGACTTGCAGGTTCTGTAAAGGCTAGAAAAGCATCAAAGCATGCTGTTTCAGACTGGATGGAAATAGAAAAGCAAAGAGGTATTTCTGTTACATCATCAGTAATGCAATTTAACTATAATGATCACTGTATAAATATACTAGATACTCCGGGGCATCAAGACTTCTCAGAAGATACTTATAGAACTCTTATGGCTGCAGATTCAGCTGTAATGGTTGTTGATGCTGCTAAAGGTGTCGAAGATCAAACAAGAAAGTTATTCCATGTTTGTGCTTTAAGAGAAATGCCTATATTTACTCTTATAAATAAGATGGATAGAGAAGCTCAAGATCCTTTTAAACTATTAGATGACATTGAAAATGAATTAGGAATAAAAACTTATCCAATGAACTGGCCAATAGGTTCAGGTAAGGATTTTAAAGGTATATATGAAAGAGATAACAAGAGAATTATTATCTTCAATGGTGGAAATCACGGTCAAAATGAAGTTGAAACATTAGAAGGAAATGTTGAAGATGAAAAGTTCAGAGAAATATTAGGAGAAGCTCTTCATGATAAGTTAATGGAAGATATAGAACTTTTAGATATAGCTGGAGATGACTTTGATATAGAAAAAGTAAGAAGAGGTGAACTTACACCAGTATTCTTCGGATCAGCTTTAACTAACTTTGGTGTTCAACCATTCCTTGAACATTTCTTAGAGATGACAACATCTCCATTATCAAGAAATTCAAGCATTGGAGAAATAGATCCTTTTGATGAAAAGTTCTCTGCTTTTGTATTTAAGATTCAAGCAAATATGAATAAAGCTCATAGAGATAGAATTGCTTTCATGAGAATATGTTCAGGAAAGTTTGAAAAGGGAATGGAAGTTATGCATATGCAAGGTGGTAAGAAGATTAAACTTGCTCAACCTCAACAATTTATGGCTCAAGATAGAGAAATTGTAGAAGAAGCTTATGCAGGAGATATTATCGGGGTATTTGATCCAGGTATATTCTCAATTGGTGATACTTTATGTTCTCCTTCAAAGAAATTTAAGTTTGAAGGAATTCCAGCTTTCGCACCAGAACATTTTGCAAGAGTTAGACCAGTAGATACTATGAAGAGAAAACAATTCGTAAAAGGTGTTACTCAAATAGCTCAAGAAGGTGCAATCCAAGTATTTAAAGAACTTCACATAGGTATGGAAGAAATAATAGTTGGGGTTGTAGGTGTACTACAATTTGAAGTATTAGAATATAGACTTAAGAGTGAATATAATGTAGATATTAAGATGGAAAGACTTCCATATAGATATGTAAGATGGATAGAAAATGAAGATATAAATCCTGACACATTAAATCTTACTTCTGATACTAAGAAGGTTAAAGATCTTAGAGATAGAAACATTCTTATATTCCAAAACGACTGGGGTATCAGTTGGGCATTAGACCATAATGATGGAATAATTCTATCAGGTGTAGGTAAAACTGAATAGTTTTTAGGTTATGATTACTAAAAAAGATAAAATAATTAGCGAAATCTAAGTAGTTTGTGATCGCAATTATTTTATCTTTTTTGATATTATGACATCTTTAATTTATGTATCCTTTTTGATACAGTTTCTTCTTTTGTGTTTTCTTAACACTAATTAAAAAATATATAATCGCCAGTCTTTAAATTTCTTTTGTTACAGTAGTCTACTACATGAACTACAAGTTTTATACTTCCGTTACTTTTTCCACTTACAACTCTACTTATTGTACTTGGTGCTACATTTATCACTCTAGCACATGTATTCATATTTCCGTTAAATCTTTCATCTACTAGCTTTTTTATACCAACAGATATAGAACCTTTCTCATCAGAATTCATAAATATCTCCCCTTTTTATGTAAAAAAATGTATTTTATATATAAAGTATATATTTCAATTAAACAAACTTCAAGATTTTAAAAGATAAAGTTGTGCGTTAATGCAAAAGTATATATAAAAGAATGTTATTTATAAAATAGTTTTGAAAATATAATATTTTAAATCTAAAAATAAGACAAAAAAATATTGTTTTAGATAAAAAATATGAGGTGCAAATAAGGTTAAAGAAAAAATGAGTAAAATTATAAGACAATATTTGACGCTTAATTAAAGCGGAATTTAACATATAAAAAAATAAACATCATAAAATAATGATTTTAACAAAAAAAATAACATTTTAAGGTAATGATGAAAATGGTAAATATCACGAACCTAAAATTAAAAGAGAAAAATGTCTAAAAATATCACTGGCATATGTGGAAAGTATAAGGAATATTACTTATTTTAAGCTTTTGTATAAAAACTTAAATAATGCTATAATGTTAAATGAAAAACTCGAAATAAGTTAATTGATGAAGATTTATGGAGGTTATTAAATGAATCAAGAAAATATTAGGATACAAGACATAGTAGATGTTCTAAAAAGTAGATGGCAAGTAATTGTAAGTATTACATTAGCTTCAGTTATATTAGCTAGCTTTTTTACTTTCTTTTTAGTACAACCTAAGTACGAAGCAAGTACAAAGTTATTTATAGGAAAAGAAAGTAGTGAGGATAAAGCTCAAAATTATAATAGTAATGATGTACAAATGTACCAAAAATTATTAAAGACTTATTCAGATGTAATTATGACAAGTGATTTGGTTGAAAGAGCTTTAAGTTCAAAAAATATAGAAGTAGATACGGATTCGGTTTTAAAGAGTTTAACAGTTACTCCAAAGACAGATACACAAATACTACAAGTAAAATACGTTAGTAAAGACAAAAATCAAGCTATGAAAGTTGTTGATGCTATTACATCAGAATTTGTAGAAACATCAACTGAATTAATATCGAATGCAAATGTAAAAATAATAGAGACAGTTAAATTACCACAAAATCCTGTTAGTCCAAATAAAAAGCTTAATATAGTTGTTGCTTTTGTATTAGGCTTAATGGCAAGTGTAGGTATAGTATTAGTTCTTGAATTTATGAATAATACATATAAGGATAAAGAACAGGTAGAAAATATCTTGGGATTACCTGTAATAGGGACTATTCCAAATACAGATAATATAAAGTAAAGGAGAATTAGATGTTTATAGTAGAAGAAAAACCAAAATCAATTTCAGCTGAAAGCTATAGAACTTTAAGAACTAATATACAGTATTCTTCTTTTGATAAGGAAATAAGAACAATAGTTGTAACTAGTTCTGAGCCAGGAGAAGGAAAATCAACTGTAGCAGGAAATTTAGCACTTTCTTTTGCACAAGCTGATCAAAGTACAGTAATAATAGATTGTGATTTAAGAAAACCATCACTTCATAAGAAGTTTAAAATATCTAATATGGTAGGACTTTCAGATATATTAATAGGAAGAAAGTCAATAGAGGAATCAGTAAATATGCATAATAAAAAAATGCATATTATAACATCAGGAAAGATACCGCCAAATCCATCAGAAATGTTAGGATCTAAGGCTATGCAAAAGCTAATAGAAGAGCTTAAGAATATTTATGATGTAATTATATTAGATTCAGCACCATTACAAGCTGTTACTGATGCTCAAATTCTTTCAACAAAAGCAGATGGGACAATATTAGTTGTAAGAGCAGAAAAAACTAAAAGAGAATCAGTTAGTGGAGCTAAAGAATTATTAGAAAAGGTAAATGCAAATATATTAGGAGTAGTATTGAATGCTACTGAAAATAAAAAGGGGAAATATTATTATTATTACGGTAATGAAGAAAGGGAGAAATAATTAAATGATAGATATTCATTCTCATATTTTACCTGAAATAGACGATGGGTCTAGAAATGAAGAAACAACTTTAGAAATGCTTAGGATAGCGGCTGAAAGTGGGACAAAAGAAATAGTTGCTACACCACATTTTTGTAGAGGATATGGAGAAGCATATTATGAAGATGTTAAAAAATTAGTAGAAGATATTCAGGTTTTAGCAGATAAAGCAGAGATAGATATTAAAATATATCATGGACAAGAAGTATATTATTCAGAGAAGATGATTGAAGATTATGCTGAAGGAATTATAGGAACTATAAATGATTCAAGATATATGTTATTTGAATTAACTATGACATCTAAGTTAGATGAAGAGGTATTTGATATTCTATATGAAATGCAAGTTAGGGGAATAGTTCTTATATTAGCGCATCCTGAAAGATATAAGTTTATAATGGAAAAACCTTGGTTAATTAATAGGTTTATAGATGAGGGGATATTATTTCAATTAAATTCAGGAAGCATAGAAGGTAAGTTTGGAGAAAAGGTAAAGAAAACCGCTAGTATTTTGTTAAGTAATGGTATCTATAATTTTATCGGTTCAGATGCACATAATATTAGATCGAGAAAGCCAGGAATTTCTGAAGGAATTAAATTGGCTAAAGATAAAAATAAGCTTTATAGAAAGTTATTTGAAGATAGTGCAGCTAAATTATTAAATGATGAAAAGATAGAATTTGTAGGTAAAAAGATAAAAGAAAAAAGGTCGTTTTTATCCTTCTTTAAATAATGTTAATAAAACAAGTTTAGGGGTGGTATATAAAAGTGGCAAATTCAAAAGTAATAAAAAGAGAAATGCCGTATGAATACGAAGAGATAAATCCAGTATACTCTTTTATTAAAAGAACATTAGATATAAGTTTATCTTTAGTAGGAATTATATTACTAAGTCCTATTTTTCTAATAGTAATTTTAGCAATAAAGATTGACAGTAAAGGAAATGCCTTTTTTGTTCAAGAAAGAGTGGGATTTAAAGGGAATATATTTAAGATGTATAAGTTTCGTTCGATGGTTGTGGATGCAGAAGAACTAAAGAAGAATCTTATGAAACAAAATGAGATGGATGGCCCTATGTTTAAGATAAAGAAAGATCCAAGAGTAACTAGAGTGGGAAGATTTATAAGAAAAACAAGTATAGATGAATTACCACAACTTTTTAATGTCTTAAAAGGTGATATGAGTCTAGTAGGGCCAAGGCCATCTCTACCAGATGAAGTAAAAGAGTTTGAGCCATGGATGATGGAGAGACTTGGAGTAAAGCCAGGGATTACTTGTTATTGGCAAGTATCAGGAAGAAATAATATAGAGTTTATTGATTGGATGAAATTAGATGTAAAGTATGTAAGGGAAAAGAATATATGGATCGATATTAAATTAATATTTAAAACTGTATTTGTTCTTTTTGGAGACGAGCATGCTAGTTAAGGAGATGGGTATAATGAAAATAGTAGTAGCAGGAACAGGTTATGTAGGATTAGTTACAGGAGCTTGTTTATCAGAAATGGGACATAAGGTTACTTGTGTAGATATTGATGAAAATAAAGTGAAATTAATGAAGACAGGAGTTTCACCTATATATGAACCAGGTTTAGATGAACTTTTAGAAAGAAATCATAAAGAAAATAGATTAGATTTTACAGTAGATTATAAAAATGCATATAAAGATGCTGACGTTATTTTTATAGGGGTAGGGACTCCAGAAAGAGAAGATGGATCAGCTAACCTTGATTATGTATTCACTGTGTGTAGAGAAATTGCTGAAAGTTTAGAAAAAGATGCATTAGTAGTAGTTAAATCAACTGTACCAATAGGAACTAATGATAAAATTGAAGAGTTCTTAAAAGAAAATGTAAAAGAAGGTATTAATGTTGAAGTAGCTTCAAATCCAGAGTTTTTAGCTCAAGGAACAGCAGTTAAAGATACATTACATGCTAGTAGAATAGTTATTGGAGTAGAATCAGAATTCTCGGAAAAACTATTAAGAGATGTATATGAAAGATTTAATCAACCAATAGTTATTACAAATAGAAGAAGTGCAGAAATGATAAAATATGCATCAAATGATTTTCTTGCTTTAAAAATTTCATTTATGAATGAAATAGCAAATTTCTGTGAAGAAGTAGGAGCAGATATAGAACATGTAGCAAAAGGAATGAGCTTTGATCCAAGAATAGGAGATAAGTTCTTAAGAGCAGGATTAGGATATGGTGGATCTTGCTTCCCTAAAGATACAAAGGCACTTCATTGGCTTGCAAATGATAATGGCTATGAATTAAAAACTATAAAAGCAACTATAGAAGTTAATGAAAATCAAAAATATAAAATGTTTAGAAAAGCTAAAAAGATATTTGGTAATCTAAAAGGACTAAAGGTTGCAGTTCTTGGTCTAACATTTAAACCAGGAACAGATGATTTAAGAGAAGCACCATCTATTCCTAATATAAGAAGATTAGTATATGAAGGTGCAGAGGTAACAGCATACGATCCTGTTGGAATGGAAAACTTTAAGAAAATATTCCCTAAAGAAATATCTTATGTAGAAACACCAGAAGATGCTCTTAAGGATGCTGAAGTTGTATTTATTTTTACAGAATGGAATGAAATTAAATCTATAGAATTAGAAAAATATGAAACACTAATGAAGAAGGCAATTATATTTGATGGAAGAAATTGTTACAAAATAGAAGATGTCAAAAATAGAAATGTTAATTATTATTCTGTAGGAAGAAAAGCAATAACAAATTTATAAAGGTAAGATGAAAGTAAAAACTTAAGATAAGTGGAGGAAAGTTATATGCAAAAGATAGACTTGAAAAATAAAACGATTTTTATTACAGGTGTAGCTGGTTTTATAGGATCAAATTTGGCTAAAAGATTACTTCAAACAGTAGATGGAGTTAAAGTAATTGGAATTGATAACATGAATGATTATTATGATGTTAATTTAAAGGAGTATAGATTAGCAGAACTTAAAGATAATGAATCATTTACTTTTATAAAAGGTAGTATTTCAGATAAGATTTCTATACAAGAAATATTTAATAAATATCAACCTAATATAGTAGTTAATTTAGCAGCTCAAGCAGGAGTACGTTATTCAATTACTAATCCGGATGCATATATAGAAGCTAATATAGTAGGATTCTTTAATATATTAGAAGCTTGTCGTAACTCATATAATTCAGGGAATACCCCTGTTGAACATTTATTATATGCTTCAAGTTCATCTGTATATGGATTAAATAAAAAAGTACCATACAGTACTGAAGATCAAGTAGATAATCCAGTATCACTTTATGCAGCTACTAAGAAATCTAATGAATTAATGGCTCATGCATATAGCAAGTTATACGGAATTCCAGCAACAGGATTACGTTTCTTTACAGTTTATGGACCAGCTGGTAGACCTGATATGGCTTACTTTGGATTTACTAACAAGTTAGTAAAAGGAGAAAAAATACAAATATTTAATTACGGAAAAATGTCTAGAGACTTTACATACATAGATGATATTATAACAGGAGTTATGGATGTTATGAGAAAAACTCCAGATGAAACAGAAGATGGAGTTAAGTATAAAGTATATAACATTGGAAATAATCAGCCAGAAAGTTTAATGAATTTTGTTGAAACTTTAGAAAATTGTTTAATAAAAGAAGGTATAATAAATAGCCCAGCTGAAAAGGAATTATTACCAATGCAACCTGGTGATGTATATCAAACTTATGCTGATGTAACAGATTTAGTAAATGATTTTGGATTTAAGCCAAGCACAACTATTGAAGAAGGACTTTCAAAGTTTGCAAAATGGTATAAAGAATTTTATATGTGCAAATAAAAAATCTTACTATAAATCTTAAATAATAACTTTTATGTACAAAAGATAAAGAGGTGTTTAGTTTGAACGTTTTATATACATGTGATAATAATTATATTTGGATCATGGGAATATCAATGATTTCTTTATACGAAAATAATAAGAATACAAAAGAGCTAAATGTTTATCTTTTAGGAGATAATATTACAGATGAAAATAAGAAAATATTAAAAGATATTGCTTCAAAGTATGATAGAGAATGTTTTATTATCGATACTCCAAAGTTTAATATACCAGAAGTTCTTTGTTCAAAGAGATGGCCTATTAGTGCATTTACTCGTTTGTTTTCAGGACAATTACTACCAAAAAACTTAGACAAAATCCTTTATTTAGATTGTGATACTATTATTAACGATGATATATCAGATATTTGGGATATTAATGTAAAGGAAAATATATTTTTTGGTGTTAAAGACTGTATTAGTAAAGCATATAAAAAAAACATAGGATTAAACGAGGATTCTGTATATGTTAATGCAGGTGTTTTATTAATTAATCTAGATGAATTGAGAAAAGTAGATATTACAAAAGCCATAGAAGAGTATTTATGTAAGTATGTTAATTATATTAATTATGCAGATCAAGATATTCTTAATGGAATCTTTGGGAAGTCAATGGGAGTTTTAAATCCAGAATATAATGTTATGACTATACTTGCAGAATATGAGTATAGACATATATTAAATTTAAGATTCCCAACTAATTACTATTCTAAGGAAGAAGTTCATTTAGCTTTGCAAAATCCTAAAATTATTCATTATACTACATGTATGTTAAGTGTAAGACCATGGTTTTCTAATAGTAATCATCCTTATATGAATGTATTTAGAAAATATATGGATATGAGTATATGGGAGGATAAAAAATTAGAAGAGTTTAAGTTTAATACTAAAGAGTCCAAGTTATTAGCTAATATGTCAAAGTTACCAAAGGATATAGAAGTAAAGTTACTTGGGTTACTTCATGCTGGACTAAAACCAATGTATATAAGAACTATAGCTAAGATGAAAGGATAAAGTATGAATATATTAATTACAGGTGGAACTGGATTTATCGGAAAACATTTTATACCAGAATTGTTAAAGGAAAATCATTCTATTAGACTCCTTGTTAGAAATATAGATAAAGCTAAAAAATTATTTGGAGATACATGTGAATATTTTGTGGCAGATATAAATGATAAGGAAGCTCTTAAGGGGTGTTGTGAAAATATTGATATAGTTTATCATATGGTGGCTAAGGTTGGTAATGAACTGCCAACCGAAGAAACTTTAAAGCAATTTAGAAAAGTTAATGTAGATGGTACAAAAAACATAATGGAAGAAGCTAAAAAAGCTAATATAAAAAAATTTATTTTTGTAAGTTCTATTGCTGCTATGGGAATTGTTCGTGAAGATGTAATAACAGAAAAAAGCAAATGTACGCCATATTTACCTTATCAAATTTCTAAATATGAAGCGGAGCAAATGCTCTTAGAAGAATATGAAAAAACAAATTTTCCAGTGGTGATTATAAGACCTACTAAAGTATACGGAGTTGGAGAAAATGAGTATTCATATTTAACCTTAGCGAAGTTATGTAAAAAACATGTTTTTCCAAGGGTAGGTACAGGGAAGAATTATACATCAAATGTCTATGTAACTGATTTAGTTCAAGCATTAGTTAATTTAGTTAATAGAGGAAAGCTTGGTGAAGTGTATAATATAACTTCTGAAAATTCCATAGCTTTTGAGGATTCTGCAAAAGTTATTGCGAAAGAATTAGGAATAAGAATTTATTTTATGTTTGTACCAAAATCTTTAATGATTTTGGCAGCAAATGTAATTGAAACAACTTTCAATAAAATAGGAAAGAAACCACCTGTAACGAAGAAAAATGTTGAAGCTACAGTAACTAATAGAGTATATGATATTACTAAGGCTAATAAAGATTTAGATTATTATCCAAAAGTTAAGATGGAGGATGGTATAAGATTAGTTGTTAGGTGGTATAAAGATACTGGATTAGTGTAAAGGTGAAAGGATAAAAGTCATAGATGAATATTTTATACATATCAGCACTAGTAGGGGGGAAATATGCAGGTCCCACTACTAGTGTACCAAATCAAATTTATTTTCAATCAAAATATAGCAATGTATTTTGGTATAACTTAACGGATATTGATTGTCCTATGAAAAAGTGTGAAGAGTTTTTCTTTAACGTAAAAGATTACCCTACTAAAAAATTAATAGATCTTCCACAACCTTTTTCAAAACCTGACTTAGTAGTCTTTGAAGAATTTCATAAGGTGGAATTTTTGAACTTTGCTAAGCAGCTAAAGAATAATAATATTCCATATGTTATTGTTCCAAGAAGTCAGCTTACAGCACAATATATGAAAAATAAAAGAATAAAAAAATTAGTTGGAAATATTCTTCTATTTAATAGATTTTTAAATAATGCAACAGCAATTCAATATTTATCAAAAGCTGAAAAAGAAGATAGTGCTAGTCATGATCATAAAATTGAATCATTTATTTTACCAAACGGAATACTAGTTGATTACAAGAAGAAAAATAGAGATAATAATAAAATTACAGGGGTATTTGTAGGACGTTATAATATATATCAAAAAGGTTTGGATATACTTATAGAGGCTATAAAGCATGTAAAGAAAGATTTGATAGATAATAATATCGTATTTAATTTATATGGCCCTGATGAAAGAACAGGAAATAAGTCAGATGTAGAAGCTTTAGTAAAAGAGGCAAATGTTTCAGAAGTAGTTAAGGTATTTTCGGAAGTATATGATGACAAAAAGAGAGAGGTTTTATCAAATGCAGATTTCTTTGTGCATACTTCAAGATATGAAGGAATGCCTATGTCTGTATTAGAAGCATTAGCTTATGGATTACCTTGTATATTATCAAAAGGTACTAATATGACAGAAGAAATAAAATCATATAATGCAGGATGGGATGCAGGAAGCAGTGTTGAGGATGCAGTTAATACTTTAAGAAAGTTTATTAATGATATAGATTCTTTAGAAAAGTTAAGTGATAATGCATTAAAACTATCTGATACATATAAATGGGAAAGTATATCTGAAAAGACACAATCTATTTATGAAAAGATAGGAAAAGAGTGGGAAAGTAATGCTAGGTAAAATAATTAGGAGATTAAGTATAGAAATAGGAATTCTATATTATAGATTAACTAAATCCAATATATCAATAGGTAAAAACTTTAGATTTAGAAAAGGATTAATTTTAAATTGTAGCCCTAAAGGAAAAATAGTTATTGGAGATAATGTATTTATGAATAACTATACATCTGTTAATTCACATAAAAAAGTAGTTATAGGAAATGACACTATTATAGGTGAAAATGTTAAGATTTATGATCATAATCATGGATTTTCAGATAAGAATAGATTAATTAGGGAACAAGGATATAGAGAAAAGGAAGTTCATATAGGGAATAATTGTTGGATTGGTAGCAATGTAGTAATACTAGCTGGAGTAAGTATTGGAGATAATGCAGTTATAGGAGCTGGATGCATTATAAACTCAGATATACAAGAAAATTCAGTGGTTAAGAATAATCAAAATTATATAATTGAAAGTAGAAGGTAGAGTTATTATGGATAGTTTAGTGACAATAATTATGCCTGTTTATAATGCAGAAAAGTTTTTGGATTTTTCTATAAGTAGTGTGTTAAATCAGAGCTATAAAGATTTTGAATTATTAATTATTGATGATGGTTCAACAGATAAAAGTGCAGATATTATTTCTAGATATGAAAAAATCGATAAACGTATTACCTTTATAAAAACAGAAAATAAAGGGGTATGTGCAGCTAGAAATATAGGATTATCATTAACTAAAACAAAGTATGTAACATTTATAGATCATGATGATGAATACAAGGAATTTTTTCTAGAGAGAAATATTGAATTATTAGAAGTAGAAAACTTAGATTTAGTAAAGTGTGCTAGAGGAAATATATTTGTAAATCTTGATGGAGATAAATGGGGAGAAAAAGTATTTACTTTTGGAGATAGGATTTATGCAAAGGAAGAGCTAATTACGGATATCTTAAATCTTAGAAAAAGTGAAATATGGGGTTCTGTATGGAATGGAATTTATAAAACCGACTTATTTAAGGAGAATAAGATAGCTTTTAATGAGAGTTATCGTAATGGAAATGAAGATGTAGATATATCTGTAGATTTATTATTTGCAGCTAATAAAATAGGATTTTCTTCTTATGTAGGATACCAACATTATTATCGTATGGGACAGAGTACAAGTTTGAAATTTAATGAAAATCAGATAAGCAGTAGGTTAGAAGTTATTTCAAAGGAGAAAAGAATTCTTGCAGAATATGGATTGGAAGATCTAGAAGGTAAATTTATAATTTTTGATTTACTAGATTGTTTTAAAATCTTAAGTTATGCTAATTCAAAAGAAATAATAAATAAATGCATTAAGGATATAGATAAAGTAATTGATAGAAAAAATATACTTAATAAAAAGTTAGAAAAAGAATTATTAAATATATCTAAAAAAAATTATCTTGAATTAAAACTTATATGTTCGAAGTTCTATAAGTTTTACTTTAGTATTAAAAAGTTAATTAGAAGATAGTAAGTTTAAAAGTAATAAAGTATGAAATGAAAGGCGGTTTTTTCATGAAGAAAATGCGTCAAATAAATATACAGTCAATAATAATGATTCTTATCTTGTTATTATTAAGTATGTTATGTGGAGATGCTGATCGTGGAACAATAATAAATGGATTAATAGTTGCATTATTTGGTTTAACAATATTAAGACTTATGATGGAAGGAACAATAAAAAGAAAAATTATATTTTCACCAATAATTAAGTGGAATTTATGGTTCTTTTTATTAAGTTTTGCATCAATACTATGGTCTATATATCAAGAACATTCCTCTGCTATGAGCTTTGTTATGTTTAAAAGATTAATCATTATTTTTTCAATAGTAATTAATATAAGAACTAAAGAAGAATTATCTAAAGTATTAAAGTTTTATCTTATATCATGTATGTTTATGATGACTAAAATAACTTATTTCTTTTTAATTAAGGGAGAAAAAGGAGCAAAGATGTGGGATTTGGCATGTGGTAACTACTTTAATACAGTTTCACAGATGTTAGCTTTTGCAGTAATTATAGCTTACTATTTATTAACAACAGAGAAAAATAGTAAGTTTTTAAAAATATCATACATATTTTTTATTACATTTTCTATATGGCATATTTATATAACAGGATCAAGAAAAGGAATACTTATGCCAATAGTTGAAATAGTTATTTATTTAATGATTACTAATAGAGAAAGTATTATAAAGATACTAAAAGCAATGTCTATTATTATGATCATAGGAGGAATAGCAATCTTTATTTTATCTTTAAATGAAGAGCTATGGAGCAGAATGATTATAATGGTTCAGATGTTTTTAAGAGGTGAAACTTTAGATGAAAGTACCCAACTTCGTAGTTATTTTATTACTTTAGCTGGTCAGATGTTTGCAGATAAACCTATCTTGGGGCAAGGAATAAATACTTTTGTTGGTGAATTAAATAATTCAATAGGAAAGCAAATGTATTCTCATAACAATTATTTAGAAATTGCTTCATCTTTGGGCATAGTAGGGCTTATATCGTATTATTGGTATTATGTTTATTTAATAAGAGGATTTGTAAAAAATATAAATTTTGGTAAGATTAATGCTTTAGGATTAAGTATTATAGTAACATTAACAATATTTGAATATGGAATAGTAACATATAGTGTACTTATTTATCCAATTTTATTAACTTTCTTAGGATTAATTGTTGAAATGAATAAGTGTGATAGTAATACAGAAATATTATAAATATCATATTTAATATTTATAATATTTTTTGTAGTTAAAATAGCTTTATAGAATTTTTATACATAAGGAGAAAAACATGAAGGATTTTAATAATGAAAAGAATGTAAGTGAATGTCTTTATGCGCTAGAAGATCTTACTTCAGAATATAAAAATGTATTAAGTTCAAAAGAATATAGAATGGGAAAAAGGGTATATGAATATCTGAATTTACTTCGCTCAGGAAAAGTCATTACAATATGTAAGAGGCTTCTAAAGAAAAAAGAAGATTATGATAAGATAATTGCTCAAAAAGAAGATAAAAAGTCTAATGTAGAGTCTTATTTTTCTAATAAAAGAATAGCTGTTTATACATCTGTATTTGGATCATATGATAAATTATTAGATCCAGTAATAAAGCCTGATAATATAGATTATTATATAATTACAGATCAAGAGGTAGATAAAGATAGCATATGGAAGAAGGTGGACTTTGAAGAGGTTATACCTAAGGAAATTGTAAATCCTACAGAAAGAAATAGATATGTAAAAATGCTTCCACATAAAATATTTAAAGAATATGATTATTCTATTTATATAGATGGCAATGTATGGATTACTTCTGACTTAACACCGCTTATTAGTTCACTTGAAGAATTCCCAGTAGCAATGCATAGACATAAAAATAGAGATTGTGTTTATGATGAAATTGAAGTATGTATAAAAAAGGGTAAGGCTAATGAGAAATCGTTGAGAGATCATCAAAAGCTTTTAGAAAGTCATAATGTGCCTAAAAACCTTGGTTTATTGGAAGCTACAATTATTGCAAGAAAGCATTTTGATAAGGAATGCATAGAGCTAATGGAAGCTTGGTGGGAAGAGTTTAAGGCAAATTCTAAGAGAGATCAGATATCTTTAATAGATTGTATTTGGACTAAATCAATAAATATAGAAAAAATAGCTACTCTAGGTAATAACACTTTTGAAAATAATAAATTTATTATCTTCTCACATAAGTAGTTAGTAAGGGGAAAATATGAAAAATAAAAAATTATTTTTAAACATATCTACAGCTCTATTAAATCAAGTAGTTATAGCAGTATGTGGGCTTATTTTACCAAGAGCTATACTTTCGCAATTTGGTTCGGAAGTAAATGGACTAGTATCATCAATCACACAATTTTTAGCGGCTATTGCCTTTTTAGAACTAGGGGTAGGAGCAGTAGTTCAATCATCTTTATATAAACCATTAGTAGATAAAGATGATATAATGATAAGTAAAATAATTATTTCAGCTAATTCGTTTTTTAAAAAGGTTGCATTAGTTTTAACAATATATACAGTTTCATTAACTTTTTTATATCCTGTAATAGTAAATAATCAATTTGATTTTATATTTACTGCATCATTAGTAATTATTATTTCTATAAGTTCTTTTGCACAATACTATTTTGGGATTACTAATCAAATATTATTAAATGCTGATCAAAAATCATATATTCAACTTTTATTACAAAGTGGTACTCAAATATTAAATACAATCTTTTGTATTGTACTTATTAATAGTGGAAGTTCAATCCAAATAGTTAAGTTAACTACTTCAATCATTTATATGATGAGACCATTATTTCAATGGTATTATGTTCGCAAAAATTATAAGATTGATTATTCAATAAAGGTAGATGAAGAACCAATAAAACAAAAGTGGAATGGATTTGCGCAACATCTAGCAGCTGTAGTTTTAGATAAAACTGATGTAATGATACTTACAGTTTTCTCAACCTTAGATAATGTATCAATTTATGGAGTATATTATTTAGTTGTAAATAGTTTAAGCAAATTTGTAGTTTCAAGTACTACAGGATTACAATCTTATTTAGGAAGTTTAATTGCAAAAGGAGAAAAAGAAAAGGTAGAAGAAGCTTTTTCTAGAATGGAGATAATATCACACCTAGCAATAACATTAATTTTTACTATATGTGGATGTTTATTAGTTCCTTTCGTTTTTGTATATACTAAAGGGATAAATGATGCAAACTATATAGTTCCAGTATTTTCAGTTTTAATTACTATAGCAAATGCAGCTTATAGTTTTAGAAATTCATATAATGTAATAATTAAAGCGGCAGGGCATTATAAGGAAACTCAAGCTAGTGCGTTTATTGAAATGTTTATAAATATAATTGTATCTGTAGTTTTAGTAATAAGGTTTGGTTTAGTTGGTGTTGCTATAGGGACTCTTAGTGCTATGGTATATAGAACAGTTTATTTTATTTATTATACTTGTAAAATAGTAAATCATTCTCCAAAGAAATTTTGGTATAATATATTAGTTGATATTATAGAATGTATATTAATATGTATAATTTTTAGTTTTATACAAAATGATGTGTCAAATTATTTGCAGTGGTTTATTTTAGCAGTAAAAACAACAGTTGTTGCGACAATTGTATGTTTTGCTTGTAATTATATATTCTTTAGAGATAAGCTGGTATCAGCGATTTCTAATTTTAAAAAGAGATAGACAGTTTTATTATTAAGTAAATGAAATGGAGTAGATAATGAAATATATAAAGAAAAAAAGTAAGGATAAAGTAATACAATTTTATAGAGGAATAGGGTGTATTTCTATAATTAGTTATCATTTCTTATATAGATATGGTGAAATATATAATTTAAATAATAGTTCAATTAGTGTATTATCTTCGCTGGGGGTTATTGGTGTTGCATTATTTCTTGTACTTACTGGATATTTTGGAGTTTCATCTAAAGATATCTCTGTTAAGGACCAACTTAAGAAGAAAGTAATAAGTTTATATCCTGCTTATTTTTTAGCGGTAACTCTATCGTTTTTAATAAGTAGATTAGGATATTTAGGAGAAGAAAGAATAGTTGGATTTAAAGATTATCTACTTAATATTACATTAATAAATGGATTTATTTCAAAACCATATGTAGATGGAGCACATTGGTATATTACTTATATATTAGTGTTTTCTATATGCTTTTCTTATTTAAATAAGAAAAAAGTCTCAAATAAACCAATGTTATATTTATTATGGCTTAGTATAAATGCGGTGATATTTTTTGCAAACCGCATATTTATAGGTGATAGTTTCCCGAGTTTAGGAAAATTATTATATATATTAGTTGGTAATAAATATCTTGGGTTTATAGTTGTAGGTGTGTGTATAAGATATATAGAAAGGACTAAAGATAAAAAAGAAAAGAACAAATGGATATTAGTTTTAATAAGTGCATTAATATTTGTATTGATTTTCTATAGAAGTATATCAGTATTCATTTTTGGAATTATATTTTCATTTATTTTATATATGAGAAGTTATTTTTCAATTTTATCTAGATTTACTGGTGTAGTTTGGATTGGAGATATATCTTATGGTATATATCTTATTCATCAAAATATTGGATATTCAATTATGAATTATCTAAGAATAGAATTTAATATAGAATCAATTTTTATATTATTCTTCGTAGCCTTTATTGTAGCTATATTATTAGGACTATTAATAATGTTGGCAAGTAAAAATTTACTAAAGATATTTAAGGTTAATGAATAGTAATGAGGGAGTGTCGCATTAGCAATTTAAAAAATTGCTAATGGCACTTCCTTTTTGGATAAATATAGCTATTTGGAGTTACTAAAAAACTTTGATCTAAAATTTAACGCACTTTAATAAAGGTTCGTAAAAATATAATTTTTTT
>SVCL01000114.1 GCA_015058405.1 Clostridium sp. | reverse complement strand
CTTTAAAATTCACTTTTACCAGTGGATTTATTTAGTGTACCATTTTTTAAGAAAATTTTAAATAGCTATTGAAAAAAATTTAATCTAAGGTTTCTTTTTTAAGTCTCTTATTGCTAAGTTGACGACATTGTACGAGCGCTTTAATATAAATATAAATTCCCAAAAGATAAATTATTTTCAAAAAATACTTGCTATTGATAAAAAAATTAACTATATAAAAATATCAGGTATTTTTGAAAATACATTTTATTATACGTGTTAACGGATTGGCTGTTGCCCCCTTGCGGAAGTTTTCAATTATAGATAAACTTTAACGCTTTTGACTGAGGTTGCCTACGCTAGAACGGATGATAAGTTTAGGAGAGATTTATATGATTAAAAAACAAGATTACATTTATGTAGGTTTAGATATACATAAAGAAACTCATACAGCAGTTATTTTAAACTGTTTTAACGAAATTCAAGGAAGTATAACCTTTGATAACAAAGAACCAAGTTTTATTAAATTACTTAATAAAGTGAAAAAGGTACAAGGAGATTTAACGCCTATATTTGGACTTGAAGATGTTCATTATCATGGACGAAATTTAGCTATATACCTTCAAAATAGAGGATATGTAGTTAAAGAAGTAAATTCGGCATTATCTCACATGAAAAGAATGAGTTATGCCACAACAAATAAAAGTGATGAATGGGATGCCGAGTGCGTAGCATCTGTATTAATTTCTAATTTAGAAAGTCTTCCAGAAGCTAATCCTAATGATTATTATTGGACAATAAAGATGGTTGTTAATAGAAGAAACTCTCTAATTAAGAGAATGAAAAGTGTACTAAATCAATTACACGAACAGCTCACTTTTAGTTATGTTGGCTATAAAAAGTTTTTTACCGATATTAATGGAAAGACAGCTTTAGCTTTCTTTGAAAGATATCCATCACCTTCGTATTTAGAAGGAGTTGATGAAAAAGAATTAGCAGAGTTTTTAAAATCTGTAAGTCATAATGCATGCTCAAATAAAAAAGCCAAACTTATATTAGATTTAGTAGATGAAAACTTAACAAAAAACAAGGAATATGAAGTAAATAGAATTAATTTAATTAAAAGCTTAATTAAAGAGTTAAGATTTATCAATGAGGAAAAATTAATAATTGAAGATGAAATGAAAACAATGCTCAAAGAATTGGATTGTAAGCTTGAATCTATTCCAGGAGTAGATACAATAACTGCAGCAAGCTTAATTGCACATATAGGAGATATAAATAGATTTAAAAATCCTAATAAGTTAGCAAGATATGCAGGTATAGCTCCAGTTAATTTAAGTTCTGCTGGAAAAGGAAGAGATAGAAAAAGTAAGCAAGGAAATAGAGAATTATTTGCTGTGTTATATTTTCTATCAGTTCAACAGATTCAAGTTTCAAAGAAAGGATTGGCTAGAAATCAATCCTTCTTAGCTTATTATGAAAGAAAAGTTAAGGAAGGCAAGACAAAGGTACAAGCATTATTATGTGTTATGAGAAGATTAACTAATATTATTTATGGAATGATGAAGAATAACACAGAATATAGACTTCCTAATGTGGAGGAAATTAATAGTTAATGGTAAAATATTCTTAGTATAACTCTCTTTCGAGTATGTGCTAAGAGGGGGTAAGTAACCCTGAATTAAATAGACTTGATTATTTAAGAAATAAATATGGCAAATTAACTTCTGAGGAAATTAATAATAGAATTAATTTACGTGGAGCAGTTAATGATGAAATAGATAGATTATATAAATCAGGAATTAGTAAGAAAGAATTAGGACCAGCAGTTGCAGGAGTTTTAGACACAAATACAGGAAAATACTATTTTGGAATAAATAATATTAAAGGTAAGGTACCAACAGAACTTCATCCAATAATTAAAGAAAGAATAGACAACATGCCATTAGAAACTTATAATAGTTATGAAAAGTGGACATTAGGAGCTGGTTCTCATGCAGAAGTATATGCTTTAAATGAAGCGATGTTAGCAAATCCTAATGCAAAGTTAGAAGATTTTATGGTGTACGTAGTTAGGTCTGGAAAGAAGTTAAAACCTAGAGGACTACCTATGCCAAGATGCCCACATTGTGAATATATAACAGATGGAGCAAGTTATTTCCCGGAGGTGTTAAAGTATGGAAAATAAGATATTAACAAAAGAGTATGTCTTAAAGAATGGAATAGATTTTGATGATGATGATATTTTAGAACAAGAATATTTAAGTGATAGAATTTTAGATAACTCAGAAGAAGCAGGTGGAAAACCATTTACAGGATTAACCTATGAAACTTATCCAAATGGAAATTTAATGTATTATTGTTATTATAAAAATGGGTTTTCGGATGGGGATTTTATTGAGTTTTACAATGATGGAAAAGTTAAGAGTATGCAGTATATGCAAAGAGGAAGAACTTTTGGCATTGAAAAGAATTGGTATAATAATGGTATATTAAAATCGGAAAGCAGATATGAATATGGTGTATGTTTAACATTAAAAGAATGGGATGAGAAAGGAAATTTAATAAAGGAAAAATCAGAACCAACTGAAGATGATATAAAGCTTAGAGATAGTCAAGAAAAATTTTATAAACATGCTATAGAAAACGAGTAAATTTAAGTTACAAAACAATAACATACTAAAAAATTATAAGCTTTGAATATTGAAGTATAGTTCAATGCATAATAATCAAGTAACTGAATGCATAAAAAATTATAATATTAGTATATAGTTATATCAATAAAAATAAAAGGATGTGATACTGCATAATTTTAATAATGTAGTAAGGTAAGTACTAAATGAACTAGCTGAAATTAAATAGGCTAGTTCATTATATTTTATAGTGATAAAATAGTGGTAAGGCTTGAAAATACTAAAGTCTTACCACAAAAATAAAAAGACAGACTCTGCCCCAAGACCAGCTATGTAAAGCTTTTATTTTGAAAGTTTATATAATTATTTTCGAGAAATGATTAATGTGAGAATAATTATATAAATTTAGGCATAACTAATAAACTTTTTAACGAGACAAGCTTTAAAAGGTGAATAAAATTTTAAATATTGGTTAATACTAAAATAATATATGGCTACTGAGAGACATATTGTTTGTTATCTCGCATTATAGCATATATTATATGTGTGAGTTTATGGCAGACAGCACCAATTGCGGTATTATGATGTTTGCCTTCCTCACATTTTTTGTTGTAATAAGCGTTAAGCTGAGGATCAAATAAATAG
>SVCL01000113.1 GCA_015058405.1 Clostridium sp. | reverse complement strand
CCATTATACTTATCACCTTCTACACTTCCTCTTACACCCATTTTAATTTCCAATTTATTATGTGTATAAGAGTTAATTTTTATTAGGTGTGGCTTACTTTTTAATGATTATAATGGATTACTAATAGTTTGTGCTAAACAAATGATGAATTTGGTGAATTAGGTGACAGTTTTAATATAATGATAGATAATGTTTCAGAATTAATTCATAACCTAGAAAGTACATCTAAGGTATTACTTGATTCAGTTAATAATATATCTAGAATGTCTCAAGAGGTTTTAACTTCTACATCTGAAGTAAGTGCAACAATGGATGAATTTACACAATATGCTAGCGATATAAAAAAGACAGCAGAAAAATTAGAAGTCGAAATAAATAAGTTTAAATTATAAACTTATTTAAAGAAAAAGTTTTAGCTAATATTAAAATAGCTTTAGCATATTAATAAAAAGCATATGTTACATTAGGGATAATCTAATTAACATGTGCTTTTTGTATTTTAACTAGTTTTTAATTATAAATTTAAAATAGTTAAACATAAGCAAAAATGACAGTAAAATAAAGAAATATAGAAAAATAAGTTTATAAACTAATAAAAATAAATTACAAATAATAGAAAATGGTTGAAATAAAAAGAAAAATAGGTTATAATTAACAGGGAAAGCAAAAGAAAAAGGATAATAAGATTAAAAACTGTTGTAAATTTAAAAAAAGGGGGAATTAAGATGAAATCAATAAATAGTGATAAGAATTTATGGTCAGAAATGGCTGTGGAATTATTGGAAAACAGAGAAGAATACGGATTCTGTTTCAGCTGTATTAATTGCTATAACGTATGTATTGATGTTGGTCCATGTGTTGGTATTCCATGGTATGATTAAATTATAATTAGCTAAATAATTATATAATTTGAATTATTAAAGTAAGTACATATCAATTTATCAAGTGCAAGGTTTAAATATGCAACAGTTATTGTAAACGATTTTGTATCTGGATAAGTTGGTATGTATTTTATAAAGGGGTAATAATAAATATGTATTTAACAAAGAGAATTTTAACATATAATTTAAATGATGATAACATACTTCTTATTAATACGATATCAGGTGCCTTTGATGTAATAGATAAAGCAACAAAAAAGAAAATTGATTCTATAAATGAGGAGATATCAGAAGCAGAATTTGGGGATGCAAAATTATTAGAGCAATTAATAAATAGAAAATATGTTTTCAAAGAAAAAGAGGATGAATTATCAGCAATAGATCTTTATAGGAAGATAAATTCTGAAATAGCAAAAAGAACAAGAAAAAGAAATTTTACTATTTGTCCAACTATGGGATGTAATTTAAGATGTACTTATTGCTTTGAAGGAGAAAAGTCACATAAAAATATGAAGGTTTTATCAGATAGTCAATTACAGACTATTTTTAAATACATACTTCAAAATTTAGATCGTAGTGAAAAGATAGATAGTAATATACCAACCACTATATCATTATTTGGGGGAGAACCTTTACTTAAAAGTAATTATGAAATAGTTAAAAAAGTATTGGAGTTTGCAAAAAGTAATGAAATTAAAGTGAAAATTATAACAAATGGGACAACAATTAAGTATTATTTAGAATTATTAAAACAATATCAAGATATCCAAATACAAATTACTATGGATGGAAATAAAGAAATACATGATAAAAGAAGAATAAGAGCAGATGGAAAAGGTTCTTTTGACAAAATTTGCGAAGGAATAGAAGAGTTGATTAAAATAAGGGTTCTAACAAACTTGAGAATTAATATAGATAGAGAAAACTTTAAATATATTGGTGAATTAATTGATTTTATAAAAGAGAAAAAGTGGGTTGAGACAGGATTTGTAAGACCATATATATCACCGGTACTTGATTTTTTTGATACAAACGGATTGGTTTTTGCTGAAAGTGAATTATATGAAAATGTACTGAAGTATATTCCTGATTTTGGAGAAAAGGATTGTATTATTAAACAAATAGTTTCTCCTATAATAGGATACTTAATGAATTTTTTGAAACTTGATGACAGTATGAGGCCTTGGAAGTTGAATTATTGTGAAGCTACTTCTGGTACAAATATAATTTTTTCTCCAGATGGATATATAACAACTTGTTTATTAACAACAGGAAAAGATAAAAATACAATAGGAAGATTTGATGATAATGGTGTATATTTTGATATGAATGATGTAGAATCATGGTTTGGTAGAACAATATTTAGGATACCAAAATGTAAAGATTGCAAGTATGCATTATTATGTGGTGGTGGATGTCCAGTAGCTGCAGTAGAGGTAAATAAAGATATTGATTGTCCAATATGTAGTGATATTGAAAGAACTTTAGAAGTTTGTATTAATGCTAATAAAGATAAAATACTAAATAGAATTGGTATGTAAATATGGAATATGATTATTTAAAAGTTAAAGAGTATTCATATCACAAAGAAAAAGATTTAGATAATAAAATATATTATATATTATCATTTAATAATTCTCTTCATATACGTGTTTCTGAAAAAGCTAAAGGATTACTTGATAAATTTGATGGTAAACATACTTTGAAAAGCATAGTTAATGAATTAAGTTACGAGCAAAATACAGTTAAAGAAAGTGAGTTAATAGAATATATAAAAAATGTATTAATAAAAAATTATCTTTTAGAAGGATATGAAGTAGATACAAAGAATTTAAAAAAGAGAAATCCAAATAGGATTTCAATTCATATACCTATCATTGAATCAAAGAGATTTAATATATTATATAAGTTATTAAATTTGCTTTTTAATAAGTATTTTGTAGTTCTAATGGTTACGCTGGTATTATTGATTTTAAGTTTTATTTTATATGAGGCCTTTAAAAGGGGTGGAATAGGTTCTGATTTTAATAATTTAAATTCAGGATTAATTATTATTTGTGAATATATATCATTACTAATGCATGAATTTGGACATATTACTGCTGCATATAGGTATGGAATTTCAGCCGGTAAAATAGGTGTTGGAATATATTTGATCTATCCAGTATTTTATGTTGATTTAACAAACGCTTGGAGGATTGATAATAAAAAAAGGATGATAATAGATTTAGGTGGTATATATTTGCAAGTAATAACATGTATACCACTATATTTGATGTATTGTTTTATACACAATGAAACTTATTTGGTAGCAGCAATTATAATAGCTGCAACTACATTTGTTAACTTGGTTCCTGTTTTAAAGTTAGATGGATATTGGTTTCTTAGTGATTGTTTAAGGTTATCTAATATTAGTGTTAAGCCATTTGAATCAATAAAAGTACTAATTCTTAAAAGTATTAATAAAACTAATATAAATGAAAAGTGCACTAATTCTGAAAAGGTAAAAGGGATATATAGCTTAGTATATGTCATATCAACAGCAGTAATAATGACATATGGGGTGATTTTCAGTGTTAGTTTATTTACTAATTATTCAAGTATCATTAGTCGCTTTAAATATTTTTTATATAGTTTAAGTACAGGAGAAATATCAAGAGCACTTATTTTATTTAATAATTTATTTATACTTATATTACCAATTATATTTATATTATGTACTATTATAAAGATGATAATTATTACTGGTATCAAGGGATTTATGAAAAATAGAAAAGTAAAATAAAGTTGAAAATATATAATAAAATAATGAATATCCCGCTTGAATAAATAGAAAATTAATATAAGATTAACATAAAAGATGAAAAATGCAATGGATGTGAGGGGGAATAATTCATGAATTATAAAATCATTGATAAAGAAAAATATTATCGTAAAGGAGTATTTCGTCATTTTTCAGAAGATTGCAAGTGTTCAGTATCAATTACAAATAGAGTTGATGTTACAAAACTTTATAAGGTTTCTAAAGAAAGTGGTACTAAGTTTTATATTAATTTTATGTATATTCTTTGTAAGGTATTAAACTCAAGAGAAGATTATAGAATGAGTTATTTGTATCAAACAAAAGAATTAATAGTATATGATAAAATTAATCCAACCCAATACATTTTTCATGAAGACACAGAAACTTGTACACCAGTTTATACTGAGTATTTTGAAGACTATAAAACATTTTATGAAAAGTGTGAACAAGATATTGCAAAAGCTAAGGACACTAGGGATTATCTTTTAGATAGTGTAAATCATCCAAACTGGTTTGATGCTTCATATGTTTCTTGGTTGTCTTATGATTCATTAAATGTAGAATTACCAGATGGACATTTATATTTTATGCCAATAGTAAATTGGGGAAAGTTTAGAAAGGAAGAGGGGCGTTTAATGATGCCTGTCACTGTAAGACTTAATCATGCAGTTGCTGATGGATACTTAGTTTCAAAGGTATTTTTAATGCTTAAAGAAGAAATCGATAAGTTCACAGTTTTTTAAGGAAATTATAGTTATGAAAACTATTGTTATTTATAAAATTAAATTAGTTTGTATAGAAGTAAGCGTAAAGAATTTGGCATCTAGATTCTAAAAGTACTTCATTGATAAGATTTAATAAGAATATAAATTTTATCTGGAGGTTACTCATGTATCAAAAATTAGACAACGCTACTTGGGAAAAATATATAAATGAATAT
>SVCL01000112.1 GCA_015058405.1 Clostridium sp. | reverse complement strand
ATATTCATTTATATATTTTTCCCAAGTAGCGTTGTCTAATTTTTGATACATGAGTAACCTCCAGATAAAATTTATATTCTTATTAAATCTTATCAATGAAGTACTTTTAGAATCTAGATGCCAAATTCTTTACGCTTACTTTACTTAAGAATAATTATTTTATAATTAATGATTTTTCTTACTGAACCCTATTTATATAGATAATTAAATATATTGATATATAATAAGGGTGTGAGTGTAAAAAATTAGGAGGTGTTGTGTATGACAAAGTTGCTTAGGATACAAAAACCCAAATTTGTAGAAGAATTTGATGAAAAGATTGATGTTAAAAATGAATTTTTATATTCAGATAGAGTGAAAAATATAATAGCTCAAAATGATACTTTAGTTAATAAATGTGAGGTTGGTTTTGAAATTGATTCATGCAAATTTACGAATATAGATTTTAAAGGATGTTCTTTTGAGAGGTTAGATTTAATAGATGTTATATTTGAAAATTGTGATTTTTCAAATGTTTCATTAATTGGAAGTTCCATTCATAGAACTGAATTTATTAATTGTAAGTTCGTAGGAACAAGATTTGATGAGAGTCATTTTAAAAATGTATTGTTTGAAAAATCCTTAGGTAAGTATGCAAATTTTTCATATACAAAAATGGAAAATATAAATATTGTTGAGACAGATATTTCGGAAGCAGTATTTCAAGAGGTTAAGTTAAATAAGGTTGTTTTTCATGAATGTAATATGTGTGATTCTTTCTTTGATAGAACTTTTTTAGGGAAAGTGGATTTTACCACATGTAATATAAATGGAATTAGCGCAAGGATAGAGGATTTAAGAGGGGTAACAGTAAATTCTTTTCAAGCTTTAGATTTAACAAGGCTTATGGGATTAAATATAAAATAAATCTCTGTAAATTTGTACAAAAAAATAAAAACTATGGACATACATGTATAATATGTGTTATATTAAATTTGTAGGTACAAATTAAATATATTTATATAAATAATGGGAGGCGAATTAAATGTATTTCAAAGAAGATAGTAGTTTTCCAAAAGACTTTTTATGGGGAAGTGCATCAGCTGCTTATCAAGTAGAAGGTGCTGCAGAGGAAGATGGAAAAGGAAGAAGTAACTGGGATGAATTTGTTAGAATACCAGGTAAGACTTTCAAAGCTACTACAGGAGATGTGGCAGTAGATCATTATCATAGATTTAAAGAAGATATTGCTTTAATGGCAGAAATGGGATTAAAAACTTATAGATTTTCAATATCTTGGCCAAGGATTTATCCAAAGGGTAAAGGTGAAGTAAATGAAAAAGGTTTAGAATTTTATGATGCAGTAATTGATGAATGTATAAAATACGGAATTGAACCAATGGTTACTATATATCACTGGGATTTACCACAAGCCTTACAAGAAGAATATGGCGGATGGGAAAACAGACAAATAATAGATGATTACGAAAACTATGCAAAAACTTTATTTAAACGTTATGGTAATAAAGTTAAGTATTGGATTACATTAAATGAACAAAACGTCTTTACACAACATGGCTGGATAATGGCTACACATCCACCAGGAAAGAAAAATGATCAAAAGACATTCTATCAAGTAAACCATCATGCATTTTTAGCTCATGCTAAAGCAGTATTAGCATTTAGAAAAATGGTTCCAGATGGAAAAATTGGTGCAAGTTTTGCGTACTCTCCATCATATGCTATAAATGCAGATCCAATTAATAATATGGCTAAAGCTGATTATGATGATTTACAATCATATTGGTGGATGGATGTATATGCTTATGGACGTTATCCAAGAGCAGCTTATAAATATTTAGAATCTCAAGGTGTTGCACCTAAGTTTGAAGAAGGCGATGCTGAGTTATTAAAAGCAGCAAGTGTTGACTTTATGGGTGTTAACTATTATCAAACATCTGTAGTAGAATATAATCCTATAGATGGTGTAGGTATGGGTGAAATGAATACTACTGGTAAGAAGGGAACTACACAAGTTTCTGGTACTCCAGGACTTTATAAGAATCCACCTAATGAATTTTTAAAGACTACTGATTGGGATTGGACTATTGATCCAATGGGAATTAGAATGTGCTGTAGAACAATAACTAGTAGATATGATTTACCAATAGTTATATCAGAAAATGGTCTTGGAGCATTTGATAAGAAGACAGAAGATAATAAAATACATGATGATTATCGTATAGCTTATTTAAAAGCTCATATAGAAGAATTAAAGAAAGCTATTACTGAAGGATGTAGAGTTCTAGCATATTGTACATGGTCTATAACAGACTTATTAAGTTGGCTTAATGGATATCAAAAACGTTATGGATTTATATATGTAGATCGTGAAGAAGAAGAAGGAGCTTCAATGGACCGTTATAAGAAAGACAGTTTTTATTGGTATCAAAATGTAATAAAAACTAATGGTGAAGAACTTTAGAATATAGGAAGTAAGAGTGTTTTCATAAGATATGAAAATGCTCTTATATTTTTTTGCAAAATAATGTTGACAATTCCCGAGTGAATTGGTATGATATACACATAAAGCATAGTAAATTACTCAACATTAAAGGAGTGAGATGATGAAACTATCAACAAAAGGGCGATATGGGGTTAAAGCTATGGTTGATTTAGCCATAAATTATGGTTCTGAACCAGTGTCTATTAAAACTATATCAAAAAGACAAAACATTTCTGAATATTATTTAGAACAATTATTTTCTCCTCTTAGAAAGGCAAAATTAATAACAAGTATTAGAGGTGCTCAAGGAGGATATGTTTTAAGCAGAGAACCAAAAGAAATAACTATAGCTGATATTATGAATGTAGTTGAAGGACCTATAGAAATTTCAGATTGTGTAGATAATACAAAATGTGATAATGTAGACTGTTGTGCTACAAGATTACTTTGGACTAAGATAAAAACTAGCATTGATGAGGTAATGTCTTCTGTAACTCTTCAGGATATTGTCAATGACTATAAAGATATACAGTTTAAAAAAGAAGAGTTAAAACTAGATAGATAAAGGGGAATGAATAAGATGAAAAAAGTATATATGGATTATGCTGCAACAACATATGTAAAACCAGAGGTTTTAGAAGAAATGATGCCATATTTCACTGAAAAGTTTGGTAATCCTTCTTCGTTTTATGATATATCTAGAACAACTAGTAGAGCAGTAGACGAAGCAAGAGGAAAGGTAGCTAAAGCTTTAAATGCTGAACAAAGTGAAATTTATTTCACAGGTGGTGGTTCGGAAGCTGATAACTGGGCGATTAAAGGAATCGCTTCTGCATATAAAAATAAAGGAAATCACATAATAACAACAAAGATAGAGCATCATGCTATTCTTCATACATGTGAATATCTTGAAAAACAAGGTTTTGAAGTAACTTACTTAGATGTAGATAAAGAAGGATTCATTAACTTAGATGACTTAAAGAATGCAATAACTGATAAAACAATATTAGTTTCTATTATGTTTGCAAATAATGAAATAGGAACACTACAACCAATAAAAGAAATTGGTGCTATATGTAGAGAAAGAAAAGTTTTATTCCATACAGATGCGGTTCAAGCTGTTGGACATGTTGATATAGATGTTAAAGATATGAATATAGATTTATTATCATTAGCTGGACATAAAATATATGGACCTAAAGGAATAGGTGTACTATATATAAGAAAAGGTGTAAGAATACATAATCTTATACATGGTGGTGGACAAGAAAGAGGAAGAAGAGCAGGAACTGAAAATATTGCAGGAATAGTTGGGCTTGGTAAGGCTATAGAACTTGCTACAGAAAATATAGAAGAACATAGCAAGAGGTTAACAGTTTTAAGAGATAAATTAATAGATGGTATATTAGAAGCTATCCCTTATTCATATTTAAATGGACCTAGAGGAGATAAGAGATTACCAGGAAACGTAAATGTACGTTTTACATTTATCGAAGGAGAATCAATCTTACTTTCTCTTGACTTTGAAGGAATATGTGCTTCAAGTGGTAGCGCATGTACATCTGGTTCATTAGATCCATCTCATGTACTTTTAGCAATAGGTTTACCACATGAATTAGCTCATGGTTCTTTAAGACTTACTATGGGAGATGGAACTACAGAAGAAGATGTTGATTACGTATTAGAAAAATTACCACCAATAATACAAAGAATTAGAAGTATGTCACCACTATGGATTGACCACATAAAGAAGGAGGAAAAATAATTATGATATATACAGAAAAGGTAATGGATCATTTTAGAAATCCAAGAAACGTAGGAGAAATAGAAAATGCAGATGGTATAGGAGAAGTTGGTAACGCTAAATGCGGAGACATCATGAGAGTATACCTAAAGATAGAAAATGATATTATTGAAGATGCTAAATTTATGACTTTTGGATGCGGTTCAGCAATTGCATCATCATCAATGGCAACTGAGCTTATTAAAGGAAAACATATAGATGAAGCTTGGGAACTAACAAATAAAGCAGTAGCAGAAGCGTTAGATGGACTTCCACCAGTTAAAATGCACTGTTCAGTTTTAGCAGAAGAAGCTATCCATAAAGCAATTAATGATTACAGAGCGAAAAACGGATTAGAAGTTAAAGATTTTGAAGAACATGGTGATGATCTACACGATCACGTTCATGGGGAAGAGTAAGAGTATAGGATGAAGAAGAAAGTCTTAATAGGTATGAGTGGCGGAGTTGATAGCTCCGTTGCTGCATATCTTTTAAAAGAACAAGGTTATGATGTAATTGGTATTACTTTAAGGATGGCGCCAAATGATCCGGATCAAGTTGAAAATGAAGGTGGTTGTTGCTCTTTATCAGCAGTTGAAGATGCTAGAAGAGTAGCTGATAGAATAGGTATACCTTTTTATGTGTTGAATTTTAAGAATTTATTTAAGGATAAGGTAATTGACTATTTTATAGATGAATATATGGTAGGAAAAACTCCAAATCCTTGTGTTGCCTGTAATAAACATATTAAATTTGATGCTTTATTAAAGAAAGCTAGAGAAATAGGAGCTGAATATATAGCAACTGGTCATTATGCTAAAATTGTTGAAAAAGATGGTAGACATCTATTAATAAAAGCAGACGATGATAAGAAAGATCAAACTTATATGCTATATAATTTCACTCAAGATCAATTAGCTCATACTCTAATGCCTTGTGGTGATTATACAAAGGATAAAATTAGAGAAATAGCTAAAGAAATAGGTTTAGCTGTACATAATAAAAAAGACAGTGAAGAAATTTGTTTCGTACCTGATAATAATCATGGTGGATTTATTTCAAAAAATAAACCTGGTAAAGTTAAAGAAGGTAATTTTGTAGATAAAGATGGTAATATTTTAGGTAGACATAAAGGAATAGTATATTATACTATTGGTCAAAGAAAAGGATTAGGCTTAGCACTAGGTAGACCAGTATTTGTAACTGGAATAAATGCTAAGAAAAATGAAGTGATTATAGGTTCAGAAGAGGAAATATTCCACACAACTTTACTTGCGAAAGATGTTAACTTTATACCTTTTGATAACTTAGAAGGGGAACTTAAGGTTCAAGCAAAAATAAGATATTCTACTACTACATCTGAGGCAACGTTATATCCTATGCCATATGGAAAGGTAAAGGTAGAATTTAAAGAAAAGCAAAGAGCTATAACAAGAGGTCAATCTGTTGTATTTTATGATGGAAATGTTGTTGTAGGTGGGGGAGTAATAGAAAAAATTCTATAACAAAGAAGCACCAATGAGTTTATACTTTGTAAACTTATTGGTGCTTCTTTGAACTATTAATTATGAATAATAAATATATGTTTTTAACAATAACTGAGAAAAAGAAATAAAAAATAACTAAAAACTAAAATACACCACACTAAAAGTAGAAAAAGTCGAAAAATGTGATATTATTAATTGAATAAGTAAGAATGTGGTGAAGTATGAAAAGGTATTTAATAGCATTAATAATATCATCATTGTTGATAATTGGTAATCCTATGTTTGTAAAAGGATATGAAGGTAGTAATTTTTCTAATATTACTATAAATGAAGGATTACAGCAATCAAGCATATCATCGATATTTCAAGATGATAAGGGATATATTTGGTTTGCTGCATTTGGTGCAGTTAGTAGATATGATGGCTCAAAGTTTAGGCATTTTGAGACAACAGGTAAAGATGATGGTATTGCAAATTCATATGTTACTGACATAGGACAAGATGTAGAGGGGAATATATGGATTGCTACTGTTGATGGCATTAGCAAAATAGATGCGGACACGGAAAAAATAATTAATTATGATGAAGACGAAGGCTTGGAGTGTACATTCGTAAATAGAATAACAAGAATCAATAATGAATTGATTATTTTTACTAAAAAAGGAATGTATGTTTATAATAGCAATGAAGATCGTTTTGATAAAATATTTATAAATTCTCAAATTAATAATATCAATATAAGCGCTATTACTATAGATAATGATAATAATTTATGGGTAGCTAATAGTAAAGAAATATATAAACTTGATATTTTAAATAAAACTATTAGCTAATAACTATACAAGTTGTATAGTCAAAGATAAATCAGGTCTAATTTGGATAGGTACTCATATAGGAATTAGTGTTATAAATCCTAATATGAATATAAAAAACTATAAAGAATCATTTGGAAATGGTAATGGTTTAAGTGATGATGTGGTGCACGGCATATACGAAGATGAGGATGGAAACTTGTGGATAAGCACAAATACTGGAATATCAAAGTTAGATAAAAGGCAAAAGATATTTATTAACTTAGATTCTGAAGATGGTTTACAAAGTAATGAGTTTAATTCAGGTGCATATTATAAATTGAGAAATAATGAGTTGGCATTTGGAGGAATTAATGGATTGAATATATTTAATCCTAAACAACTTAAGTTTACTGAAGTGATTCCAGGAGTAACTGTTAATAGTGTTGAGATAAAAGGGGAAAAGAAAGAAGTAAAATCAAAATACAGATTAAAATATAATGAAAATACAATAAATATGGAATTGTTTGTAGCGGATTATTCTAATAAAAATAAAAAGTATTATTAGTTCTTTATCTATTCAGCAGCTTATTATGGATTTAAATAATAAAGAAACTCATATAGAAAAAATGATATAGTATATACTGTAGAAGAGGCTGCGCTTTCTCTAAAAGATTATGTTGAAAGTAAGGACATTAATTTAATTATAGATCCTCAAATAGAAGAATGTATAGTTGAATGTGATTCTATAGAAATAGAAAGATGTGTAATAAATTTAATTAGTAATTCAGTTAAGTTTACCGAACCTGGTGGAGAAATTATAGTAGAAATAGTTGAATTTACTGATGAAGTTAACATCACTGTTGAAAGTCAATTAAATGTAGGAAGTAAATTTACAATAGTATTACCAAAAAAACAAATATAGTATAAAAAGTCAGAAGAAAACTTTAATGTTTAAAAATTAAAGTTTTCTTCTGTTTTTTTGTGTTTTAAAATAAGGAGATGTATCATAAATTTAATATTAAGAGATATGTTTATATTGTAATATTTTTATATAGAAATATAATATGGAGGAAAGTTTGTGGAATTAAGAGTTGAAACAATATTAGATTACTTAGATATAAAGGGAGTTGACTATAAATATTTAGGAAATAAAAATTTAGTGATTAATAAGTTTTCGGCAATAGATAGTATATCACATAATACAATTTCTTACGTAACAGCTAAAGAGGATTTAAGTGATAAATTAATTAAAGATGCAAGTGATTTTTTATTGGTTATATCTGATTCAATTAATGTTATTAATATAAGTAATAGAGTTAATTTTATAAGTTGTAAAGATCCAAAGAAATGTTTCTTTTCAATTTTGGAGGAGTTTTTTAAGAGTCAGGAGAGAAATTTGGGCATTGGTAAAAACTCAGTTATAAAGAGCAAAGAAATTTCCAATAATGTATCTATTGGATGTAACTGTTATATTGGAGATAAGGTCATCATAAAAGAAGGAGTAATTATAAAAAATAATGTTTCTTTAGAAGGTAAAGTGTACATTGGTAAAAATACGATAATTTCTTCTGGTTGTATAGTTGGTGTAGAAAGTATAGATTCATGTGATGGAAAAGCATTATCGAAAGAATCTCAATATGGAGGAGTGTACATTGGAAATAATGTTGAGATTGGGGCGAATACAGTAATTAATAGAGGTACTATCGAAGATACATTAATTTCAGATGGCTCTAAAATAGGGAGCTTATGTTATATAGGAAAAGATGTAGTTATAGATGAAAATACATCTATAAAAAGTGGAAAAGTAATTTTATAAAATTGACAATATAAAAGTATTATTAGAGATTTGATATTCTTAATAATTTATTATCGTTTTTAAATTAATGAATGATACCTTAAGTTAAAATAACGATAGTTTATTGGATTAATCTACAAATATTATGAATATAATTGTAATATCAAAAGACATTATTATGGAGGCTTATTGTGTTTGAGAATATTCAAGACTTTAATAATACATTATTTGAAAATATTATTCGGAATTTAACTTATGTTGAAGAAAAATCTATTAAACAAGATGAAATAATATTGTTAGATAAAAATATTTATGATAAGTGTCATTTAAGTGATATTAAGATTAAATTTAATAAATAAAAGGTGGCATTAAAAGATACCACCTTTTATTTGAATTAAATAGCATATTTATTAATTTTTTGCTCTGGTTCAGTCATATTAAATGGATTTAAAATTTCATTAAGTTTAGAAGAATCTAGTATCTTTTTATCATTTATCAATTTTCTTACTGGAACTCCTGTTTTTAAGGATTCTTTTGCAATTTCAGCAGACTTTTTATATCCTATATAAGGACAAAGAGCAGTAACTATACCAACACTTTCTTCTAGTAATTTTTCACAGCGTTCTTTGTTGGCAGTTATTCCAACTATACAATTATCAATTAAAGTATTTACTGCAGATGTTAAGGTTTGAATAGATTCAAATAAATTATAAAATAGCACTGGTTCAAATGCATTTAATTCAAGTTGTCCAGATTCGGCAGCCATTGTAATTGTTATATCATTACCAATTATGTTGAAGGCTACTTGAGATACTACTTCTGGTATTACTGGATTGATTTTTCCTGGCATTATAGATGAACCATTTTGTTTAGCTGGTAAATTAATTTCTCCAATACCTGTTTTAGGACCACTAGATAGTAGTCTTAAGTCATTACACATTTTTGAAAGATTAACCGCACAAGTTTTTAAGATTCCAGATACAGCTACAAATCCATCTAAATTTTGTGTCGCATCTATAAGATTATCTGCCTTATATAAATTAAGAGAAGTAACTTTAGCAAGATTGTCCACTATACTATTTACATAATCATAACTTGCATTTATAGAAGTACCAATAGCGGTAGCCCCCATATTTAAGCTTCTTATCTCATCAGATGCTTTTATCAATCTATCTATATCTCGTTTAATAAGAGATGCATATGCGTTAAATGATTGGCCAAGCCTCATAGGAACAGCATCTTGTAATTGAGTTCTACCCATCTTTATTATTGAATCAAATTCTCTGGATTTTAATAATAAAGCGTTATATAATCTATTTAATTCAGATATTGCTTTTGGTAGAAGTTTTAGGATTGTTATTTTTCCGGCTGTAGGGAAGACATCATTTGTTGATTGGGACATATTAACATGATCATTTGGATGAACTATTGTATAATCACCTTTTGTAAGCGTAAAGAAGGTTCTTTCCAAGGTTATTGGATTAACAAAATTAATTCTAAATTTTGTTAATCCTTTTCAAGTTTTCTAATTGTATAACTTTAGCACGTAGTAATTCGAAATTATTACGCCCATACATTATTCTTCTTATAGTCTTTAGCT
>SVCL01000111.1 GCA_015058405.1 Clostridium sp. | reverse complement strand
ATATTCATTTATATATTTTTCCCAAGTAGTATTATCTAATTTTTGATACATGAGTAACCTCCAGATAAAATTAATATTTCTATAAAATTTTATCAATAGAATACTCCTAAAATCTAGGTGCCAAATTCTTTACGCTTACATAAAATTGAATGTATAAAAGCTATTAAACTTTTAACTATAATAAAATCCTTAGCACTATATAATTCTTTTTACTACTACACTTATATATTATTAAAATTCAAATTGCTTATCATTACTATCACTTACTATTAGCTGGACAAAATTTTACTAAAAGACACGAAAATAACACTACACCTATTATTATCTTTGTATCACCACTTAAGCCACCTAACACATCTAATAATCCTGTTAACTTTTCCATAATAATCACCTCTACTTACATACATTAGCTTATAACTTATTTATAATTATGTTAGTTAGTTATATATATCTATGCATTAAGGTAACTATATATTACTACTTTAATTAATAAAAATCTTTATTATTTTACTTCTTGTGAGAATCTATAAAGTAGTGCTGAAATATTTTCTTGTGCTAACTTCAAAGTTGCGGTAGCAACTCTTTTCCATTCTTCCTTATCATAAGACTTACCAACTGATTTATACGAATAAGCATTTTTTGCACATTCATCAAATATAGAAACACAGAAATCTTCAAAACTTAAATTTGAAAATTTATCATAAGAATTACTTTGGTATACATAGAATAGACTATTATTTTCACTTATATACTTTTCATATTGAGAATGGCTACTTAATCCAGCTATTTGATTTGATGCGTGATGTGGCACATTAACATCTTCTAAGAAGTGTATTGCTCTACCTAATTCTTCAATTGAAAACTTCTTATTAGATTTGTAATTCTCAACTGAATTTTTAATATGTTCCTTAAACTTTGTAAGAGCTGTTATTTTTGATGACTTCATCACTCCTGGAAGATAATTCTTTTTAGTGTAAGGATCATAAAAATGATATGCAAATATATAATCCTTTTCATCCTTATCTGGCATATCACAATATTCAAAAAGTACATCTTTATATTCAGAATAACCACTAACAGCTGATGAACCTTTTTCTTTTTCTAAAATTTTAAATGATTGTTTTGCAAATAGTTGATGAGAATCATTTGATCCTCCACTGCTTAATCCACGATTTGTACTTACAGGTTTTATATTACTTACTTCTGCCGCGCAAACAGCTTGTCCCGCAAAACTAAATAATAAAAAAACAGCTACTAAATATGATATTATTTTTTTCATACAAAATCTCTCCTTTTCTATATTTTTCTTCTATAATAGTATTTTTATATATATTAAATTAAATTTCAACCTCTTTTCTTAAAAAATCAATATTTTCTTAAATTTTACAATTAGAACTTATAAAAATACATATTTTTATACTTAAAATTACCAATAAATATAAAACTGCTCTCAAATAACTTATATATTATTTAAGAACAGTTTAACTCAATATACTTTATTTACTTTTAAATAATCTTAATACAAGCTTAACAAATTCATTAACTACAATAACCATAAAAGCTAATAAAATAACTTTTCCCCACATAGCTAGAGATAATGGTACTGAATCAAAGAATTTTGAAAATACTTCTGTAAATACAAATTGTGCTACTGCTGTAATACCTATAATAATTAATGCAGTTTTATTTTTAGTAAAGTTAGGTATTATACTATCTGTACCAAATTCTCTACAGTTAAACGCATTAAACAAAGCACTAAATGCAAATAAAGCAAATAAAATAGTCTCCATTTCACTTGAAGAAGCACCTAGAATATTAAACTTCATTTGTACTAATAATACTGCTGTTACATATAAAGCATTTAAAACTATATTAGTAATCATAGATTTAGTAATTATACTTGCATTTCTATTTACAGGATTTCTATCAAATACAGCTTCCCTTATAGGTTCTAATCCTAAAGCTAACGCTGGAGGTCCATCCATTATAATATTAACCCATAAAAGCTGGATAGTAGTAAATGGCATTTCCATATCTAAAACTTGTGAAACTATAGCAACTAAGAAAGCAATAATATTAACTGTAAGCTGGAATTGAATAAATCTTTGGAAGTTTTCATACACTCCTCTTCCCCACTTAATTCCATTAATAATTGTTGCAAAGTTATCATCAGTAAGGATAATATCTGCTGCATTTTTAGAAACTTCTGAACCAGTAATACCCATAGCTATACCAACATCAGCTTTAGTTAAAGCTGGAGCATCATTTATACCATCACCAGTAACACCTACTACTTCCCCATTTGATTGAAGAGCATTAACTATTCTCATCTTTGTTTCTGGCTTACTTCTTGCAACTATTGATATAGTCTTAATTTCATCTCTTAACTCATCATCAGTTAATGTATCAATATAAGTAGCTTCTACAGCTCTCATATTATTTTCAAGCATTCCAAGTTCTTCACCTATAGCTCTTGCAGTATTTATATTATCACCAGTAAGCATTTTTGTACTTACTCCAGCAGCCTTAGCTCTTTCTATAGCTTGTTTTACATCGGGTCTTAATGGATCTTTTATTGCAACAAATCCATTAAAAATAAATCCATTCTCTTGATTATCAGGATTTTGTAATATGTCCGCTTGAACAGTAGCTGCTACTTCTACTTCTGCCTCTTCTATAGTTCTATAACCAAAACCTAAAATTCTCATAGATTTTGCTTGTAACTTTTGAATTTCACAAAGAATCTCTTCTCTTCTCTCTTTAGTAATTAACTTCATTTCTCCATTTTGGATTTCATTTATACATCTATCTAATATTATTTCTGGTGCACCTTTAACAAAGATTACATTCTTACCATTTTCCTCGATTATAGTTGCCATATATTTATTCATTGAACTAAATGGAACTTGATGTACTATGTTCTTTGTCTTTCTTTCATGCTTATAGTCATATTCCTTTAAACATAATAAAAGAGCACACTCAGTTGAATTACCTAAGTAATTGCATTTATCTCCTTCAAAGCTTATATCAGCTGTAGAATTTAATAAACAGTTATTAATAAATTTATCATCTTCAATTTTATTAATATCATTAAATTCACCATTTAAATATACTTTTTCCACTGTCATTCTATTTTGAGTTAATGTTCCTGTTTTATCAGAACATATTACGCTTACAGAACCAATAGTTTCACAAGCTTCTTTTTTAGTAACTAATGCATTAATTTTAGCCATCTTTTGCATAGTTAAAGCTAATGTCATATTTATCATTGTTGGTAGTCCTTCTGGAACTGCCGCAACTATTAAAGCTATACAAACAACAAATGCAGTTTTTATAGGTCCTATAGAATCTAAGAAGGCAACAACTCCTGTTGTATCTATTTCTATTCCATCCATTATTACCTTAGCTGTCATAAACGCAAATAATATGGCTGCAATTATACTTGATATTTTTGCAATAGTTCCTCCTAAATTACCAAGCTTAATTTGAAGTGGTGTTTCTTCTTCATCCATTTGAAGAGTTTCTGCAATTTTACCCATTTCTGTATTATCGCCAGTACCAGTTACTAGCATTGTAGCTTTACCATAAGCAACTAAAGTTCCTGTAAAAGCCATATTTAATTGTTTTGCTGGTATAGGATCTTGTAATTGCTTTTTCCCTTTAACATTAATTTCTTCTAGATCAATTAAAAGTTTAGAATCTTTTTTTACATCATCTGATTCACCAGTTAACATATCTTCTCTTATCTTTAAATCGACTGTTTCAATAAGTCTACCATCAGCTGGCACCATATCTCCAGTTTCTAAGTATAATATATCTCCAGGAACTAATTCACTTTTTGATACATTTAATACTTTGCCATCTCTTAAAACCTTAACTTCAATATCTTCAGTCATCTTAGCTAAAGCTTCAGCTGCTTTTTTAGAACGTCCTTCTGTAATTATTCCAATAGTAATTCCTATAGCTACAGCACATACTATACCAATTGCATCATAATATTCACCTATAATAGCACTTACTACAGCTGCTACTAAAAGTATTATCATCATAGGTTCTAATAAAGCATCCTTAATATCTTCAAGTATACTTCCCTCTTCTTTAGTGGTAAATTCATTTTTACCATACTTTTGTAGTCTTTCTTTTACTACTTCTGACTTAAGCCCTGTTTCTAAATTTACATTTAAGTCTTTTAAGGCATCTTCAATACTTTCTTTAAAATATTTCATATAATCTCCTTTTCTTTAACGATATCTTTGAAGCATATCATTTATTCCAGTATCAAAGGTTCCTTCACCTATAGCAGCAAACTTCCACTCTGAACCATTTCTATAAACTTCTCCAATTATCATTCCTGTTTTTCCAGAATAATCTTCACTCAAATTATACCTTACAAGTTCTGTACCATTCGAATTATCAACTACTCTTATATAAGCATTTTGAACCATTCCAAAGTCTTGTTTTCTTTCCTTGCAATGATAAATGTTTATTACAAAAACTAATCTATTTATTTCTGGTGACACATCTTTTAAAGATACTAATATTTGTTCATCATCTCCACAACCATCACCAGTTAAATTATCTCCAGTATGTTTTATTGAACCATCTCTACTTTTTAGATTTCCAAAATATATAACATCTTTTTTATTTTCTATTTTATCCCCTCTTAAAGCAAAAACTGATGCATCTAAATCCATATTAGAGCTCTTAAATATTCCTAAGAATCCTTTTGTTTTAATTGGATCCCATCCAAGTCCTACTAAAATATTATTTAATCCTCTATTGCCTTTAGTAAGATCTATTCTTTGTCCTTTTGATAAATTTATTGGCATTTTTAAATCCCCCCCTATTTTAAGTACTAAAAATTAAACATTCAAACCAAAATTTTTACATAAAGCTGCTAATCCACCTTGGAATCCGCTTCCTATAGCATTAAACTTCCAAGCACCATTATGTCTATATAATTCTGCTACAACAATTGCAGTTTCTATAGAAAAATCTTCCCCTAAATCATAACGTACTAGTTCTTTATCTGTTTCAGCATCCACAACTCTTACATAAGCATTAGATACCTGTCCAAAATTTTGCTTTCTTACATCTGCTTCATGAATAGTAACAGTAAAATTTATTCTAGAAATATTTGAAGGCACTTCTTTTAAATCAACAGTAATTTGTTCATCATCCCCTTCACCTTCTCCTGTTAAGTTATCCCCCATATGAACTATAGAACCTGATGGATCACTTAAGTTATTGTAAAATACAAATTCTAAATCATTATGAACCTTTAAATCATCTCCACAACAAAACGCTGCTGCATCTAAATCAAAGTCATAACCACCATCATATTTATTAGTATCCCATCCTAAACCTATTAAAACTTTTTTCAAAGAAGCATTATTCTTTGTTAAATCTATTTTTTGACCTTTTTGTAACACTATAGCCATAATATCTCACTCCCGTTTTTTTATTTTCATTTTATCACATTTTATATATTTTTGGATATATTTAAAAAATATTAAATCCCCACTCATATCACTCACTAATAACTTGCAAAATTTCTTCTGTTCCCCTTAGTCCAATATCTTTAGAAACAAAAAAAGAATCATCTAACAACTTCTCTATATATGAAGATTTAGGTACATATGCTTTATGAGCATTTCTTAACATATTAAAATCCATCATAGAATCACCTAAAGCACAATACTTTTCATACTTTAAATATTCTCTTAAGAATTCTACAGCTTTTTCTTTCTGTAATATATCAGGCAAAAAATATATTTTTCTACCACTTATATACATATTCCAATTAGCCTTTTCTAAATATATGTTAAACTCCTTTAATAATTCTTCATTAAATACATCCAAATCTAAAATGCCATAAAAAAATAAATTTTCTACTTCTTTAACTCTAATAATCCCCTTATTATTTTCGTACTTTCTAAATTCATCTCTAACTTTATTAAATTCAAAACTTTTCTTTAGTCCTTCTTTAACTTTATCTTCCCATATTTTTAGTGGCTCTCCTTTATAAAGTATATGACCACCATTACACACAATAGCCCAAGTAAAGTTAATACCTTTTTTATTAAATCCTATTCTTAGATATTGCTCTATAGTTCTAGTAGTTGCAGGAATCAACACATGTTTATGAATTATTTTTTTTATATATTCTATAGATTTATTAGTCATAAATGAAATATACTCACCATTATACTTTTCTATAGGTACTTCTTCTATATCTTTTTCCGTAAACTTTTTAGAATAAATTATAGTTCTATCCAAATCAGTAAAATATATCATTACACATCCCTCATATTTTTAATTATTCCACAGCACTTATAAGCCTTTAAAGGATACTCTTCTATCCTTACACCCTTTTCTTTAGCTAAAATAAAAATATGTTTCAGACTTTCGTCCTCTAAGCTTCTTACTAATATCTTATAAGGGACTCTTCTTAATAAAACTCTTGTAGTTTCCCCGATTCCTGGTTTTATATAATTAATATCTTCTACATCAAATTCTTCTCTTATTGATTCAACATCCTCTTTTCCTGCCTTAGTTATAATATCGCTTGTCCATTTTTTCATAATAGTATCTATATCTTTATACGCCAATTCAAACTCATCACTTATTGTATCTACATATTCATTAGAAAGATCATACTCTTTTAACTCCTTATAAAACTTAGCTCCATGAAAATCATCTTTTCCTATAAGATCACTTCTAAGCACTGTTCTACTTACTAATCCTGATACTGTTGAATTCAAACAAGCGCTTGGAATTAAGAAATCCTCTCTTATTCCGAATAAATTTGAGTATCCAGCAGGATCTGCAAGTACTGCTAAGCTACTATCTAGATATATATTATCATTCTTTAAATCTTCTATAGCCTCTTCTAAAACTCTACTTATTGTTCCTTTTCCAGTCCATCCATCTATAAACTGAATTTTCTTATCAGAATGATGTTTTATAATATAATTAATAGCATTTTTATCTATTCCTTTATCTCTTATTATAGAAATAGTATAATGAGGCAAGTCTAATTTATATCTCTTTTTTATATATCTTTTAGCTAAAATTCCTATAGGAGTTCCTGCTCTTGCAAGAGATACTAAAACCACATCTTTCCCCTTACTTTTTAATATCTTCTCACACATAACACCTACTGAAAAAGCAAGTTTTTCTTTAGTCACATCTAACTGACTTTTATATAAATCTAAATATACATCACTTACTTTATATTCTACAGGAAGCATTTCAGAATAATGTCTTCCTCCCTGAATTGCCTTTTCTCTTTCTAGGGTACCTTGTTCTATTATAACGTTAGATATATCCTTTAATAAAAAAATAACATCATCCTTTGAATAAGAACTAAAAACCTTCTCCATAGTCCCTCCTAACACCTAACAATATTTATCTTAGGTATATTCAAATACTTTATTATATTAATAAACTTATCTATTCTTTCCTTATCTTTGCATACTTCTAAAAATAAAAAACATTCATCATATTTTCTAGAATTCAAATTATAAAGATAATTTTCATTGTCATTATAAAAACTTTTAAACTTATATTTACTTTTTATAATATAATCTTCCATTGGAATTATAGGACTTCTAGTTATAGAGTGAAAATACACGTTTCCTTCAATATTATTACTTAATAACATTGGTATATACATAAACTCCTCTACCCCTAAAGCTAATATATTTCCTTTGCAGCTTTTAACATTTAATTTTTCAGAAGCCTGCCCTATACTTTCCTTTAACCTTTTGTGTTCCAATCTACTTAATCCAAATCTACCTGTTTGACTTAAATACTTTATATTAAAAGAATATCTTTCTAACTTTAAATCAATATAATTAACCTCAATGTTATTTTGGGTATCCCTTATATTTTCTATCTTATCTTTCAAAGTCTCTGATGCACATTTAAAATCAAAGCTTCCTCTAAATAAATAAACAAAGTCTATAGTACAATCAAATTCTTTTGCTTTTTGATTTATTTCTTTTTCTCTTTCTTCATCTATCCAATTTAATATTGACACTATAGTATACTTCTTTATGCTACTAACCTTTCTTAACTTCGCTATTATGTTAATACAAGTTTTTGCAGTTGTTATTTCATCATCAACTAAAATAATCTTATCTCCATAATAATTAAGATTTTTATCATAATACAATATTTGTTCAGTAGCATGAGAGTGTTCTTCTTTAAACTCTAACTTTTTTAATCCCTTAACTTCTTCCCTAGTTGTATTCACAAAGAATTCAGCTTCTTCTAAACTATCAAAAAAACTATGTCCTAATGCTGTTGCTGTTTCTGCAAACCCTATTACCACTGGCTTATCTTTATCATCTTGTACTTTTCTTCTATACTCTTTAGCTAATAACTTTCCAAGTTCTAAACATTTTTCAGGCTCTACAGGTATATGTTTACCTAATACTTTTGAAACAAATAAAAATCTCCTTTTTTTATTATTTCTTAATGCCACACTACAAAAGTTATCTATATTTAAGTTCAAAGGATTTTCTTTTAAATTTATATTACATTGAAAGTTCATATAACTCATTAAATCCTACTCCTTTATTTAGTACTCCATAAACTTTTGACATAACAATTATGTTTTTTGCCCATTTTAAATGTGGGTTAACTTCATTCATCTTTTCTCCCTTGATATCTGCACTAACATAATTATCAGTTTCCACACTATTTAAAATACTTTTAGCATCTTTATAATCTTCATAACTTATTGCATTCATACATTGCACAACTTTAAGTTGCATTGGATGTATTATAGTTTTCCCAATAAATCCATTAAACTTGTCCATTTTAATTTCTTTAATGTACGTACTCAATATCTTAGAATCAGACATATTATAAAATTCTGATACACCTCCACTAACTGGAATATCCAAATCATATACAGCACTTAAAATATCAGATGCAAATCTATTAAAAATAAAGTTATCATAAATAGTTAATTCCTTATCTCTTCTAACACCAAAAAGTCCTAACAAATCTGTCACACCAATTCTAATACTTAATATACTTTCTTTATATGTTATTAAAGATTTAATTAGCTTTTTAAAATACTCATCTTTAATACCATATTGAACAAATTCTTTACTTTCTATTATTGGCATTATCTTTAAATCCTTATAATTTATATTTTTTATAAATTTCATATATTGATTAATTCTTTCACTATCAGCTTTAGGTATTATTAAACCTTTTAAAAAATTAATATTTTCATCAATTATATGTCTAATCTTTTTAGTTTGCTCAATATCCTTAGTTCTTATAAAAATTAAAGGTAAATCATTAATTTTATTTTCTTTTATAAATTGAAAGATTTCTTCTAAATTTTTTATACCTTCCTTTTCTCCATAAGGTCCCACAGCATCCTCTAGACATATGGCTACACTTACTATACCTTTTATCTCTTTATTAATACATTTTAGAATCATCTCTTTTTTATTGGCAGGAACATATAATAATCCTCCAATGACATATCTTAAAATTTCATAATTAGAATCTTTATTAAATTCCGTAGGTAACTTATAAAATAACTTTTCTTCTGCTGATTTATCTAAATAGTTGAAATATCTCACCTTTTATCCCCTTCTAATTTTTGAAATACTTATATTAAATTTTTTTGATTAATATATTTTTATAAATATATATTTTTTTATTAAGTAAAAAAATAGAGAGATTAAAATTCATAAAAACTTTTTATCTCTCTATTATTCAAGATATAATTCTAATCTTATCTATAACTATCCAACTTGAATTCCAAAGTTGTTACAAAGAGCTGCTAGTCCTCCTTGGAATCCATTGCCTATAGCATTAAACTTCCATTCGCTTCCGTGTCTATATAATTCAGCTACTATTACTGCAGTTTCTATAGAATAGTCTTCACCTAAATCATATCTTATTAATTCTTGATCATTTTCAGCATTAAAAACTCTTACATATGAATTAGATACTTGACCAAAGTTTTGTCCTCTTGATTCAGCATCATTAATAGTTACTGTAAAATCAATTTTACATATGTCACTTGGTATTAAAGATAAATCTATCATTATTTGTTCATCATCGCCATCTCCAGCACCAGTTAAATTATCTCCTAAATGAATAACACCTTTTGATGGATGCTCTAAATTATTATAAAAAACAAAATCTAAGTCGCTTTTTACTAATCCATTTTCGCCTAGACAAAAAGCTGAACTATCTAAATCAAAATCTGCTCTTCCATCGTATTTATTTGTGTCCCAACCTAAACCTACGATTACCTTTTTTAAGCCGGCATTTCCTTTTGTTAAGTCAACCTTTTGACCTTTTCTTAAAACAACAGCCATATAACTACACTCCCTATAAGTTTTATTAAGAATTATATCAATTTCTCAATATTTTTTCAATATATACATTTAAATATATACTATCCATATACCACCTTGTAATTTATTGATAAATAATATAAAATATTCTATAATATAATGCAAATTTATTCACTAAAGCGAGGTGGAATGGAATATGTTTAACACAATTTTTATTAAGGAAAATCAAGATTACTTTCTTCCTCTTAATAAAAGAAATTCAAGTGGAGTGTACTTTTATAGATTTATTGGATTTGATTCTGCTACATTAAGTTTCTTGCAAAAATACTTAAAAGAAACAAAATCTAACGGATATTATTTTGAAAGTACTATTGCAAACCCTTCTGAAAATGATGTTAAGTTTTATAACTTTAGAGCTAACCCTAATTTTTCCTTCAGCCTTCCTTATATCAAAGATACTACAAAAAGAATATTAGATTTTTTACCTTCAAATAAAATAGATTTATTAAGTGAAGCTATTTTTAATGTATTAACTACTCTTAATAATAAAGGAGCAAATATTAACATAATAAAAAACGCTTCTATAAAGTTCACTTGTTGGTTAAGTACTTATAGAAGTATTCTAAAAAACATTGGAGAAAATACTCCACCTAAAATACTATATGAAGGAAATATTACTAAATATGAAGTTTACTTTTTAACTATATTAGCCAAAGCAGGATGTGATATAGTTTATATCAACTTTGAAGGTGAAGATTCTTTTGCTAAATACGATGATTCTTTTTCCAAAGTAATTTATGGAGAGAAAAAAGAAAAACTTCCTACACATTTTTCTAATGTTGATTTAAACCTTATCAAAGAAGAAAATAACCTTATAAATGAATTAAATGATAATAGCAATAATACTATTTTAAACAGCTGGCTTTCAGAAGACTTCTTAGAAAATATCTTCAAGCCAAATAACATAAGAGCTATATCAACAGCTAAACTTAGTAAAATACATACTATGTTTATAGAATGTGTTGGCATTGATGATGAATCTTTGTATAATAATAGGCTTTATTCTTTGAAAAGAAATTTAGATAAATCTAATAAGCCTTATATATTATTTGATAACTTAATTGAAAACCCATCAATGAATGAAGTTTCAGAAATAGAACGATTTAATTTTTCTAATAGAGAAGAGCTTATTAAAGGATTGTTGTTAGTAATAAATAATATTATAGATGATTTCTTTAAACCCTTTTTTCTAAGAGCTTTTTCCGAAGCTCTAAATAAAGAAAAAGATTTAAATCTACCTAAACTTTATAATTTAGGAATAAAGCTTATATGCTGGGGGAAAAGAATAACTTCTTCATTAACTTATAAAAATGAAGTTATACCTCTAGTTATATATTATGGAGAATGTAAGCCAAATGAATTAATCTTTATAGATATGCTTTCTTCACTACCTATAGATATTTTATATTTTTGTCCTAAGAAAGATACAAAAATGCTATCTAAAGCAGAACCTATTATTTTGGATAACACTATGGATATAAAAGCTTTCCCCAAAACTGAATTTAAAGTAAAGGTAGCCACTACTGCCTACTCAGCAGAACGTGAATTAGATTCTATTCTTTATAATGATACAGGTCTTTATAGAGAGCAACAATATTCTAAAGCTACATCTGTGACTCTAAAAACAACTTATGAAGAAATATCTATACTTTGGGATAAAGAAGCTAAATATAGACCTTCCTTTAAAACAGATGAAGGAAAAGTATACATTCCTAATATATTTGCTAAGATAAACGGAATCAAAAACGGGGATTTAAATAAATATATTAAAGATATAAAAAAACTATTAATTAAAGACACCTTGGTTTTTCAGAAATTTCCCTTTATCTCAAGACAATCAATGTTATCTTGGGAAAGCATACAAAAGTTTTCAAATGGAAATACTTTATCTTTTGAAAAATTAAGAAATTCTAGAGAATATAAATATAGTTATTTAAACGAAGATACTCAAAGATTAATTTTTGATAAAATTCAAGAACTTATAAATTTGAATTGGTTAAAAAACACCACTGATTTTAATATTTATTATGTTCTTTTAAATACACTTCTTAATTTAGATAAAGAGACATTAATGCTTCTTCAACAATTTGATTTTACTAAGTCAATACCTAAAATCATTGTTATAAATACTGATGAAAATATGCCTGATATAACTGATTGTATTTACTTATTATTCTTAAACTTAGTTGGTTTTGATATTTTAGTTTTCACTCCAACTGGATATAGAAACATAGAAAAATATATTAAGGAAGATGTATTCGAAAATCATATTATTGGTGAATATATGTTCAATGTTAATATGCCACATTTATATACAAATTCAAGAGAAAAGAATTCATCTGGCTTCTTTTCTAGACTTTTTGGAAATTAATTAAAAGGGGGAAACTTTATGGCATTACAATTTAATTCTACAAGTTCTAATAATACTAGAACTCAAGAAAATACTAATAAAGAAATAGTTGAAGTAGAAAGCTTTGATATAGTTGAAAAAAGACAAGAAATAAAAGATGAGCTTTTAAACTCACCTGAAATTGAAGCTTTAACTGCTGAAATAGATGTAGGAGATCCTCAAACTATAGTTAGTTTTGGTGGTACTGTTGCTGAAGATATTTCTAGATGTTCAGATACTGTATTAAACAGTATGAATATGCAACAAATAAATGATTCAGGGCAGCTTTTAGTTGCTTTAAGTAAAGTTATGGATCAATTTGATCCAGCTGAAATAGCTAATGATGGAAAACAAGGTTTATTTTCAAAACTACTTGGTAGTGCAAAAAAACAATTAGATAAAATACTAGCTAAATATCATACTATGGGAGAAGAAGTTGATAAAATTCATGTTCAATTAAAACAATATGAAGATGAAATAATAGTTTCTAACAAAAAACTTCAATCTATGTTTGAAACTAATGTAGCATACTATCAAACTCTAGTTAAATATATAGTTGCTGGTGAAAGAGGCTTACAAGAAATAGATGATTATCTTGCTAATTTAAACGATGAATTTGCAAGAACCGGAAACAACGAAATTCAACTTGATATTAATAACCTACAGCAAGCTCGTAATCTTTTAGATCAACGTACTCAAGACCTTAGAGTAGCTGAAAATGTAGCAATGCAATCTATTCCTATGATTAAAACAATGCAATATAGTAATCTCAACTTAATCCGTAAGATAAATTCTGCATTCATTATTACATTACCAGTATTTAAGCAGGCATTAACTCAAGCAATCTTATTAAAACGTCAAAAAATTCAAGCTGATGCCTTAAAAGCTCTTGATGACAAGACTAATGAAATGTTAATTAAGAATGCTCAAAATACTGTAGCTCAATCTAAATTAACTGCTCAACTTGCTTCTGGAAGTTCAATTAAAATAGAAACTCTAGAACAAACTTGGAGAACTATTGTTAATGGTATTGATGAAACTAGAAGAATTGAAGAACAAGCTAGAGTAAAAAGAAAAGAAGATGCAGCTCGTCTAGAAACATTAAAAGCAGATTTTAAAAAACAAATGTTTAACTAAATATATATTAAAAGCAAAAAGACTATCACATTACTTTTAATGTGATAGTCTTTTTTCTTGACAGGGTAATCATACTTTCTATATTACTCTTTCTGCAATATTAGTTGAATGATCTCCTATTCTTTCTAAATTGCTTATTAAATCAAGAAAAATTGCACTAGCATTTGCTGAACATACCTTCTTATTTAATCTTGCGATATTACTTTCTCTAAGTTCTTTTTCATATCTATCTATGCTTTCTTCTATATCTCTTATTTCTTTAGCACCTATTACATCTCTTTTATTATAACAATCTAATGCTAATTCAACACCTTCTATGGTCTTATTATACATATTTAGAACTTCTTCTCTTGCTTCTCCTTCAATTATAACATTATTCTTTTTCTTCTCTACAGCTAATTCAATAATGTTTTTAGCATGATCACCTATTCTCTCTATGTCATTAATTATATGGAAAGTTACGCTTAATATCTTACTATCTTCATCAGGTAACTCATGGGAAGATAGTAAAACTAAATAGTTTGTTATTTCTCTTTCAAGAGTATTAATTATATCTTCGTTATAATAAGCTTTCTCTATAGCCTTTTCATCATCTTCTAATAAAGCTTTCATAGCTAAACTTACATTCTTTTTAGCTAATTCACCCATTCTTGTAGTTTCCTTAAATACTTGCCCTGTTGCAACTATTGGTGTTTCTAATAATTTTCTATCTAAGTATAGCGCTCCTGTACTTTCTATAGCATCTTCACCTGGTAAAATCTTATTAGCTAAAACTACTAGATATTTGGCTAATGGTAGTAGTATTAAAGTTACTACTATATTAAATATAGTATGTGCATTTGCTACTTGTCTAGCTACATCAGTTGGACTAAACTTTTGAACTAATTCACTTAACGCACCCATAAATGGTAAGAATATTACTACTCCTATAACATTAAATAATATATGTATTATTGCTGCTTTTTTAGCTGTTTTATTTGAGCTTATTGAAGCTAAGAATGCAGTTACACAACTACCTATATTTCCACCAAAAATAATTGGTAATGCTACATTCATATCTATACTTCCTGTATTAGCTAATGCTACTAAAACTCCTGTTGTTACAGATGAACTTTGAGATATAGCAGTTATACCAAGTCCAACCATAATACCTAAGAACTTATTACCACCAATAACTTGTATTACAGTTTTAAATTCTTCTGAATTTGCCAAAGGCTTCATAGCTCCTGACATAGTTCCCATACCTAAAAATAGTAAACCAAAACCTAATACTATATATGCAACATCTTTAATTCTTTTCTTTTTAGCTACTAATAGCATACTTGCACCAAATCCTATAAATAAAGGTGCTATTCCATCTAACTTAAAAGACACCATTTGTGCAGTAATAGTTGTACCTATATTTGCCCCCATAATAACGCCAGTTGCCTGCATTAATGTCATAAGACCTGAATTCACAAAACTTACCACCATTACAGTTGTAGCCCCGGAACTTTGAATTACAGCAGTTACAAATGCACCTACTAATACACCCATGTATTTATTACTAGTTACTTTTTCTAAGATTATCTTAAGTTTTTCACCAGCTGCATTTTCTAAACCGTCACCCATTAATTTCATACCGAATAGCAACAGTCCTAAGCCCCCAATTAACTCAATAATAACGTTAACTACATCCACGCTTATCTCTCCTTTAATTATATTAAATTTCATTATGATATTTTGCGTTTTTTATTTTCTTAATCAATAATTAACCTGTCCACATATATTTTATTATATATCTTTATAATAATATATTTTTTATATTATCTTTAACAATTGTTTAACTTAAATTTAACTTTACTATTTGCTTAGTTTAAATTTATAACATATAAAATAATAAATCCACTATATTTTTTTATCTCATATGTTATAAATTTACTATTATAATACCCTTTCTGCTATATTAGCTGAATGATCTCCTATTCTCTCCAAATTACTTATTAAATCTAAAAAGATAGCACTTACATTAGCAGAACATTTATGCTTATTTAACCTTAATATATTATTCTCTCTTAATGCCTTTTCATATTCATTTATACTTTCTTCTATTTCTTTTATCTTTTTTGCTTCTATAATATCCTTTTTACTATAACAGTCTAATGCTATTGTAACCGATTCTATAGTTTTTTTATACATACTCATAGCTTCTTCTTTTACTTCTCCCTCAATCTTTGCATTATGTTTTTGTTTTTCTATTGTAAGTTCTATAATATTTTTAGCGTGGTCACCTATTCTTTCTATATCATTTGTCACATGAAAAGTTGCACTTAAAATCCTACTATCCTCTTCTGGAAGTTCATGAGAAGATAATAATACTAGATAATCAACAATTTCTTTTTCTAAAGAATTTATTATTTGTTCATTACTACAGACTTCTTTTATAGCTTCCTCATCATCCTCTAATAAAGCCCTCATAGCAAGTTCTACATTTTTCTTTGCAATTTCCCCCATTCTAATAGTCTCCTTAAAAACCTGACCCGTTGCTACTATAGGTGTTTCTAATAACTTTTTGTCTAAATATAAAGCCCCTATATGTTTCATAAAATCTTTTCCTGGTAGTATTTTATTCACTAAAATAACCAGGTACTTAGATAGCGGTAATAATATTAAAGATGTAACTATATTAAAAATAGTATGAGCATTAGCTACTTGTCTTGTAATGTCTGAAGGATCAATATATTCAACTATTTTTATAAGAAAGCCTGCAAAAGGTAAAAATATTATTACTCCAACAACATTAAATATTAAATGTATCAGAGCTGCCTTTTTTGCTATCTTATTAGAACCTATTGAAGCTAACAATGCAGTAATACAAGTGCCTATATTACATCCTAGAATTATAGGTAAGGCAATATCTAAATTTATTGATCCCGTAGTTGCTAAAGCTACCAATACTCCTGTCGTTGCTGAAGAACTTTGAACTAGAGCTGTTATAAGCAATCCTACTAATAATCCAAAAATCTGATTATCTCCTATAGTCATTAATATTCCCTTTATTTTATTAGTCTCTACTAAGGGCTTCATTGACTCAGACATCATCTTCATCCCCAAGAATATTATTCCAAATCCTAATGCTATAAAAGCTATATCTTTTGTTCTCTTCCTTTTAGAAACTAACATAATAATGGCACCAATTCCAATAAAAATAGGAGATATCTTTTCTAGATTAAAAGATACTAATTGTGCTGTAACAGTTGTTCCTATATTAGCCCCCATTATAACTCCTACTGTCTGGGTCAATGTCATAAGACCAGCATTTACAAAACTAACTACCATTACAGTTGTAGCACTTGAACTTTGAATAATAGCAGTAATAAGTACTCCTACTAATAATCCTAAAATTTTATTACTTGTAACCTTTTCAAGTATACTTTTCAACTTTTCTCCAGTTACATTTTCAAGTCCTTCTCCCATTATCTTTATCCCATATAAAAATAATCCCATCCCTCCGAATAGCTTTATCAAAATATTAAAAATATCCAAATATCTTCTTCTCCTCATCCCGAAATTTATACTTAATAAATTACATTCATAAAATATTTTATTATTACTGGTATAAAAATATTTTTATTTAATGTAAATTTAACATTAATATAACTTCAATATTTGTTTAAATTTAAAAGAACTACGTATATAAAAAGGGAGTGTCGCATTAGCAATTTAAAAAATTGCTAATGGCACTTCCTTTTTTTGATGAATATATCTATTTTAGGTTACTAAAAAACTTTAATCTAAAATTTGACGCACTTTAATAAAGGTTCGTAAAAATATATT
>SVCL01000110.1 GCA_015058405.1 Clostridium sp. | reverse complement strand
TACTGACTTAGGCTTGAAAAGCCTAACGCGTCAATATATTAAAATTCATTAAAACTTAAGGAACCGCCGTGTACCAGACCGGTATGCACGGTGGTGTGAGAGGTCGGTAATCAAAATAATTGATTACCTCCTACTCGATTTTGAATTTTATAGCACATTTTCTTTGGATAGGCATACTTTATAGTATAAGAACAATGGAGGTAAAAGTTATGAGCGGTAAAGTTGCAGTATGTTCAGTATGTCCTAAGGAAAATCAACAAATAGAGGCAGTTATTAAATTGCCAAAAGAAAAGAGAGCTGTTATTCATGGAACAGTTTTAGATTGTAATGGATGTCCAGTTGCTGATGCAGTAGTTAAGTTATTACAAGTTGTAGATGGATGTAAGTTACCTTGTCCTTTAACTCACACATTTACAGATCAATATGGACAATTTTTATTAGGACCTTTATGTCCAAACAAAAAATATAGACTTAAGGTTTATAAAGATAATATCCAAGTTAAGTATATGCCATTAGATGCTGATTGTTATGAAGGAAAATGCATAGGAATCAATACTAATTGCGAAGATAAATATGACAACCATAAATGTAATGAGGATAAATGCTATTAAAAACTTTTAAGTTAATCTTTAAAAAGCCCTTCTTGTAGGGGCTTTTTATTCTTTATTAGATGTTATATACTAATAGATAGTAAAAAAGATAAGGAAAAGTAATAACATGGGAAATTTTTTGTTGTATTTAGTTGCTTTTTTCTTTCTTATAGGAAGTTTAGATTATGCAGTTGGGAATAAATTTGGATTAGGTAAGACTTTAAAAGAAGGAATTTGCAATATGGGACCATTGGCTATTTCAATGGTTGGAGTAATTTCATTAACACCTATATTAGCAAAAATGATTAATTTGACTTTTGTACCCTTTGTTAAGAAGATTGGAATTGAAGCATCCATATTAACGTCAAGCTTTATAGCTGTGGATATGGGAGGATATGATATGGCATTAGAGCTTTCAAGTATGTATCCTATAACTGTATTTTCTGGGATAGTAATAGCATCAATATTAGGCTGCACTATTAGTTTTACTATGCCGCTTGCAATGGGAATGGTAAAACAAAGTTCTAAGGAAGAATTAGCAAAAGGGATGTTGTGTGGAATAATAACTGTTCCTATTGGTTTACTATTAGGTGGATTTTTATTAAACATAGGTATTAATACTTTATTATTAAATATAACGCCAGTTTTAATAATTTCGATTATATTAGTTTTAGGAATTAAGTATAAACCTAATGTATGCTTAAAGCTTTTTAGTGCCTTAGGAAAATTAATAACCTTAGTAAGCTTAATTGGTTTAGCTCTTCAAGGAATAAGTTCAATTAGTGGAGTTATTATCTTAGAAGAGATGACACCTTTAAATGACTGCTTAAATATAGTAGGGAAGATCGGATTATTCCTAGGTGGGTCTTGTGTAATGCTTGAAGTCATTAAGTTACTTTTAAGTAAACCACTATCGTATATTGAAAAGCACTTTAATATAAATAGTAATACAATAGCTATGCTTATAGCTTCTTTAGCATCAGCAATAATAGTTTTTTCAGATTTTGAGGATTTAAATAAAGACGGAAAAATAATATGTAGTGCATTTTCTGTATCAGGAGCTTATGTTTTTGGAGGCCAGCTTGGATATGTAGCTAGTGTAGAACCTAGTATTATTGATGTATATATAGTAGTAAAAATTATTTCAGGGTTATCTGCTATTTTACTAGCTTATATAATTTTTATAAAGAGAGGTGACAAGGAGTATGAAAGGTAAAATAAAATATATTTTAGCAGTAATTTTAATTATTATTATTTCACTTACAATAGTAAATGTAGTAGAAAATAAAGATGAAGATGTAGCTAAAGGTAGTTTGCTTATATGGGTTCAAAGTGATAGTTATGATTATTTTTGTAAAGAAGCAGAGAAGTTTAAGGAATTAAATGCTAAAGCAGATATACAAATTGTTCAATTATATGATGATACTTATAAAAGTCAAATAGAAGAAGCCATTGCTAATGAAAAGATGCCAGATATAGTTCAAATAGATAGTAGATATATAAGAAAGATTAAAGAAAGTTATGTAGATTTATCAATTAGTCAAGATAAAAGTATAATAAATAGTTTTTATAAGAATTATACTAAATCTAGGGTGGAGGAAATATCAGATGGAGATAACATTTTGGGAATTCCTATTACATCAAGACCACTTGTTTTGTATTTAAGACAAGATATTTTAAATCAATATGGATATAGAAGTGATGAAATTACTACATGGAAATCATTAATAGATATGGGGCGAGATATATATGCAAGAAGTGGTGGAAAAATAAAGATTCTGAATGCAGTCGGAAAGGATTATGATGATTTAGTTTCTTTATTGATAATGCAAGGTTTAGAATCTTGTAATAAGAATGATGAAGTTAATGCTTATGTTTCAGAGAAAATCAAAGAATTAGAAGATAATAATATATTAAACAAAGATATTAATGATCAATTCATAGGAAGGATATCGTCTATAAAAGCTGTAAAGGAAATAAGTGCTATTCAAGAAGAATGTGCATGGACAGCTAACAATGCTCCTGCAAGGATAAGTGGTGGGAATAGGTTTTATGTAACAGAAGGAGAAAATTTAGTTATTTTAAAAAATAGTGAGAGAGGAATGAAAATAGCTAAGAAATTTGCACAATACCTTTCTAATGATACAAATGATTCAATAGAATACTTAACAAACGGGGATATATTTTTAAGTTACTTATCTTGTTATAGTAATAAGAACATAGAAAAACCTATTAAAAATTTCATAGGAAGAAGTCCTTTAGTAATAATGGCTAATATCGCACAAAAAGCAGTACCGCTTTCTGATTATGACTTATACTGTAATTTGGAAAATGAATTTAACTAATACAAATATAAAATTAAGAATCGAGAAAAGTGTTTTAATAATACGATTTTCTCGATTCTTTAATTTTATTGGTTTATAGTATCGCATAATTTATTGTAGGCCGTTAAGGTTTCCTTTGCAGTTTTTTTCCAAGAAAATTCTTTGCTTCTATTAAGTCCTTTTATTTTTAAGGTGTTTTTTAAAGATTCATCATTTAATAGTTTTAATAGTGTATAGCTTAATTCGTTTATATCAAACGGATTTATTAGTAGACTAGCGTTTTCAGTTACTTCTGGAATAGAAGTGAGGTTAGAGGTTATTACAGGGGTACCACAGCTCATTGCTTCTAAAGGTGGAAGACCAAAACCTTCGTATAATGATGGATAAATAAAGGCTTCTGATGCATTATAGAAGATAGGAAGTATTGAGTCATCTAAGTATCCTGTAAAGATAACATCATTTTCAAGCCCCATTGAAGTAACCATTTCTTTAAGTTTTAAACCTTCATCTCTTAAAGAACCACCAATAAGTAATTTGTGAGGTTTTTTTAGAGAATTTTTTATTTCTGAAAATGCCAGAATTAAGCCTTTAACATTTTTTCTAGAACTAAAACCACCGATATATAAAATAAAATCTGAATCAATCATATAGTTTTTTTTAATGTAACTTTTACAGTATTTCTTAGAAATTGGTTTGAAGTTGTCATTAGTTGCTAATGGTGTAACAAATATTTTATCTTCAGGAAAGCTTGGAAAAAATCTTATAATATCTTTTTTTGAATATTCAGATACTGTTATGATTCCTTTTGTCAATGAAATAATAGAAGGCATTTCTTTTAAGAACTTGTTTAGGTATCCTTTTCCTACTGTTTCAGGCATAGTGTAAGGAATTAGATCATGTACAGTAACTACTACTGGTATATCAAATTCAAAAGGAAATCCAATTCCGTTTTGAGTTAAGTGATATAAATTCATATTTTCTTTTTTCATTAAGTTTGGAATGTAGTAAGTTTCATAAAACCTGCTATATTTACCTGAGGTTAATGTTATATCAACGTTATCTTTTATAAATTCTGAGGGAACATTACCTGTCCAAATTAAATTGAATTTATTTATATTATCTATTTTTAATAAATTTTCAACTAGATTTTTAGTATATGTTCCTATACCAGATCCAGCATGAAGATTAATACTTCTAGAATCTATTCCAAATTTCATAAAACACCTCAAAAAAATCCTATACTATAAAATACTAATATATATATAAAAGTGTGAATGAAAAATCACCAAAAATAACTTAATACATATAATAACTATGGAATAATTCGGAAGGGATAGAGTATGGATGAAATCAAGATTAAGGAAATAATAGGAGAAAATTATAATCTGAATATTAAATCAGTAGAGAAGGTAAAGAACACGTATAAAGTTCAAGCTGAAGAAGGTATGTACTGTATAAAGATTATTAGATATCAGTTTGCACATTTTAAATTTATATTATCAGCAATATTACATCTGGAAGAAATGGGATTTGTTAATTTGCCTAAAATAATAGAGACTAATACAGGAGCAAGATATATTGAACTTTTAGGATACTATGCTTATCTTACAGAATGGATACCTTCAAGGGAAAGTAATTTTAATGATATGAATGATCTTGCTATGGTGTCGGAAAATTTAGCAAACCTTCATAAATATAGTCAAGGTTTCACCTTAACAAAGGATATGAAACCGAGAATAGCATGGTTTTCATGGATTGATGTTTTTAATACTAGAAAAAATGAAATATTAGATTTTAAAAATAGAATAAGTCAAAAAGCTTATAAATCTAATTTTGATTTAATGTATCTTAGTTGTATGGATGAAGAAATAGAGAGAGCAGAGAAGTGTATAGATCTTTTAAAGAAATCGAATTATATGAAGCTTATGGAAAAAGAAGTATTTAAAATGGGATTTTGTCATCATGATTATGCTAACCATAATATTTTGATTTCTCCATCTAATAAGATATACGTAATAGATTTTGATTATTGTATTTTAGATACACATTTACATGATATAGCTTCATTACTTATTAGAGCAATGAAAAATGATAGATGGGAGTTTGAGAAGGCTGATTGTATTATAAATAACTATTCTAAGGTTTGTAAAATTACTAAGGAAGAATTGGAAGTGATTAAATATTTTTTGATATTCCCACAAGCATATTGGCAGATTGGAATTCAAAAGTATTGGGAACAACAACCTTGGAAAGAGGAATTATTTTTAATACGGCTTAGTAAATATATAGAAGATAGAGAGGAAAGAGAGTTATTTATTGAGAAATATTTTTCTTAAAGGAGTTGAGGATTATAGTTGGGATAACCCTAAAGGAATATTTACTGAAAAATAACATTTTTATAATAGGAGAATATTTCAGGAATGATAAGGTTAAAACAGATGAAGATATAATTAATCAGATAAAGTTAATAAATAGATTAAATAAATTATTAAGTAGATATAAGGAAACAGGTATTACAAGAATCAATGGAAGTATTGGAAAGAGGATAGAAGGAATAAAGGTTAATGTAAAAAGACTAGAATTAGATTTGAAAAAAAGAAGTAAAATAACAAATTTGAATAATATGGATACTTTTATATTAAAAAATGGAGAAGAGATATTAAATGCTGCAAGGCAAGGTCTAAGAGAGTTAAATTCAATTAATTATATAGGATTAATAAAAAGAAGTATGAATAATGGTGAGATATGTATTGGAAAAGGAGATGAATCTAATTTAAGATCTTTTAATAGTATAGAGATAGGTAAAATAAAGAATATTAGTTATAATCTTTATGAAGAAGACATATATGAATATTTAAAGAAAATAAGAAAAAAACATAAAAACTTTAGAGAAGATTATTATTTAAGTGAATATATAAAAGAAGCTAATTTAAGTGAAGATAGTAAAGAATATATAAAGATACTGCTTTCGATACCATATGATAGTCTAAGGCAATGGCATAGATATGTAGATGGTAAGAGAGATATAAGCCCTGATATTTATTTAGAAAATATAAAAGAATCTTTAAAATATGAAAGTAATATTATAAAGGAGCCACTTAATGAGTAAGACTAAATATCCGGAAAAGAAATATCTATCTACTTATGAATTAAGTTTGAATTTTTTTAATGAGCTAGGTATTAAAGTAAATGATATAATTCCATTGAGAAAAGTATTTATATTAAAAACAACTGATGGTAATAAAATATTAAAAAAAGTAGATTATGATATTGATAGGATAGAATTTGTTAATGAATGTGTGGATAACTTAGGAAAATACTTTAAGAATATTATTTTGCTTAATAAGTTTAAAGATGGTAATAATTTTAAAGAGTGGAGAGATAGCTTTTATGTAGTTATGGACTTAATTCCAGGAAGAGAAGCATCTTTCACAAATCCAGTAGAAATTAAAATGTGTGCAGAATTACTTGCAAATATGCATAAGGCATCTAAAAAGGTTATAAAAGAAAAAAGATTAGAGAGTAAATTAGATAGAAGTATTGAGGATAAGTTTAAAGAAAGCTTACAGGATATGAACAAAATTAAAGAGCTTATTGATAGGTTTAAATATAAGAATAACTTTGATTTGTTGTTTAGTGAAAATATAGATTTGTGTATAGATTGCATTAAAGAATCTTTGAAATTGATTTCTCTTAGTAAATATGATGAGTATAGAAGTAATATAGATAATATAGCTATATGTCATAATGATTTAGCAGAGCATAATTTTTTATATTCTAATAATGAGATGCATTTAATTGATTTTGATTATTGTTCTGTGGATTATAGAGTTATGGATATTGCAGATATTATTTTAAAGGGAATTAAAAATGTGGCTTTTGAGCCTGCTAAGGCAATTGATTTAATAAAAGCTTACGATAATATATATCCTTTAAAGCAAGAAGATTATAAGATGATTTATATATTATTATTGTTTCCAAGAGATATTTGTACCCTTGGAAAATCTTATTATTTTAAACAAAAGGATTGGGAAGAAGAGGTGTTTATTAACAGGCTAAAAAATAAATTACAAAATGAAGAATTTAGAAAAGAATTTTTATATGAATATAAGAAGGTATTTAAAAATAAGTTTTAATATTAAGATGTTAATGAAGGGAGTGTCGCATTAGCAATTTAAAAAATTGCTAATGGCACTTCCTTTTTTTGATGAATATATCTATTTTAGGTTACTAATTTAGGTTACTAAAAAACTTTAATCTAAAATTTGACGCACTTTAATAAAGGTTCGTAAAAATATATTTTTTTATTATATTTACTACCTTATTTTAGAGAAAATAAATATGT
>SVCL01000109.1 GCA_015058405.1 Clostridium sp. | reverse complement strand
CGCCGTGTACCAGACCGGTATGCACGGTGGTGTGAGAGGTCGGTAATCAAAATAATTGATTACCTCCTACTCGATTATGCCAGAGGTAGGAAGCAAAGTTCATATATATTTCACAAGCAGCAAAAGTAGTAGAAGGAACTCAAGATTATGCGAAGGCAACCAGTAGTGGAGACTTTTCAAAATCCTTTAACTTTGTCCGGGATACGGTGTTTGGAGGCAATGATACACTGTATGATTTAGTAACTTATGGAGCAGTACTAGTAGCAGGAATAGGAATAGCCATAATGACAGGAGGAGCAGCAACAGAAATCCTTAAAAAGACTGGATTAGATATGGCTCAAGATGTTGCATTTAACATGTTATCGGATTACGCTGATGATGGAAAAATAAATAATGGATTTATGGACTACTTTAAATCAGCTTGTATGTCAGCAGGAATGTCAGGTGTAAATACTGGAGTAATAAATAAATTTAAAAAAATAAAAGAAGCAGGTAAGTTAAGTTGTAAAGCAATAGGAAGAATAAGAACAGCAACTGATATTGCTTCAGAAGTTGTAACTGACCTAGCTACTACAGGAGATTGTAATTTAACTTATGTAGAGAATAATATAGATACACTAACTACATTCTCAAACTACAAATTATTCTTTACTTACAAAGATAATAAAGTAATTCAAATAAAAGATGAACTTGGAAGAACAGTTCAATACAAATATGATGGTGATTATTTAACAGAAGTAGTACATGTAGATCAAGGAATAACTAGATATACTTACGATGAAGAACAAAATCTAATAAAAGAATTTGACAATGAAGGAAAAGAAATTCTTAACACATATGATAAACTAGGTAATTTAATAGAAAAGAAAACAAAGATTTCAGTTGGAAAATATTGTAACAGGCAGCGGTTATGTATATGAATATAGTTATGATAATGTAGGTCGTAACACTGAGATTAAGACAGACTACGGAACTATAGAGTTTGGTTATAACAACTTAGATTATGTAGCAAAGATTAAAGATGCTAATGGAAATATAACTAAGAAGTCTTATGATAAGATGGGTAACTTAATTAGAGTAGATACACCAAATGGAATAGTAAAAGATACTGCAGAAGGTGAAGGATATCATTATGAATATGACCATATGGATAGACTTATTTCAATTAAAAATCCATTAGGAAATGTTCAAAGAAGTATTAGAGATAGTGAAGGAAACATAATCAAGGAAGTTAATCCTAACTATTATAATTCATCTACTAAAGATGGAAAAGTAATAGAATTAGTTATTGATAGTATGGATAATTTAAATGATTTTGAAATTGGAAATATCTTTTTTGTAAAAGATGATAATACTATTATTCTACCATTTAATGGCGACTACCTTGAGTTACATAAATAAAAAAATAATTAAGTTCTAATAAAATGTGCTGAAATATCAATTTACCATGTTGTTATTTCAGCATATGTTTATAGGATTTATTTGATTTGATATATACTATTTTAAATTTTTTAATAGAAATATTATGAATATAAGTATTAAATAATATATTATGTTATAATATGAATGTATAGCCTGTTTGGTATAAAAACCATTAAAAGGTTATAGTATACATGTAACAATATCAATTATAAGTTACGCAAATATAGTTAAATTGGGGGAATAGAATATGACAGAAAATAATTTTAAATTAACAACTCTTCCATATAAAAGAGTTACAATTGAAAGTTTTGAGGAAAAAGGTAGAAAATTAATAGAAGAATTTAAAAATGCAAAATCAGGGGAAGAACAATTTTTAATTCATAAAAAGTATTATGAATTAAAAAAAGAATCTTACACTGCTATGGTATTATCAAGATTAAGACATGATGGAAATGTAGTAGATAAATTCTATGAAGATGAAAATAATTATTATAATGAAGTTTCACCAAAGTTTACAGCTATAGAAAATGAATATAAAAAAGAATTGTTTAATAGTAAGTTCAGAACTTTCTTAGAAGAAAAGATAGGTAAAATTGCTTTTAAAGATATAGAATATTCATTAAAAGCTTTTGATAAATCAATAATAAATCTTAAGCAAGAAGAAAATGCTCTTTCAGCTGAATATGTAAAACTATTAGCTCAAGTTAAAATTAATTTTAAAGGTGAAGAATTAAATATGTCCTTATTAGGAAAGTATACACAATCTAAAGATAGGGATGTAAGAATTGAAGCTATTAAGGCTAAGTCTTTAGAACTTGAAAAGATAGCAGATAAGTTAGATGATATTTACGATAAGCTAGTAAAAAATAGAACAGAACAAGCTAAAAAGTTAGGATATGAAAACTATGTAACTCTTGGATATTATAGAATGGGTAGAACTACTTATGGAATAGAGGAAGTAAGAAACTTTAGAAATCAAGTTAAAAAATATTTAGTTCCTTTTGCAACTAAGTTACATGATAATAGAAGAAAGAGACTAGGTATTGATAAATTAGATTCAGTAGATGAGGGAGTTTACTTTAAGGAAGGAAATCCAGTACCAGTAGGAACTTCAAAGGAAATCTTAGAACAAGGACAAAAGATGTATGCAGAATTATCAAAGGAAACAAAGGAATTCTTTGATTTTATGATGGATCATGAACTTTTTGATGTATTTGGAAGAACTAATAAAGCTGGTGGTGGATACATGGATATGTTATTTACATATAAATCACCAATTATATTTGCTAACTTTAATGGAACTAGTGGAGATGTAGATGTTATAACTCATGAAAGTGGTCATGCATTCCAAGGATTTATTACTAGAGATTATGAAATAATGGAACATAATGATATTAAGATGGAAACAGCGGAAACTCATTCAATGTCTATGGAATTCTTTACTGATAATTGGATGGAATTATTCTATGGTGATAGAGCAGATGATTGTAGAAAGATGAAGTTAGAAGATGCAATAGCTTTCATACCATATGGATGTATGGTTGATGAATTCCAAGAAATAGTTTATTCTAAGCCAGAACTTACTCCAGCAGAAAGAAGGGAAGTTTGGAAGAAGCTAGAGAAGGAATACAAGCCACATTTAAGATATGATAATGATAAGTTCCAAGGGGAAGGACGTAGATGGCAAATTCAAAGACATATTTATAAGAGTCCTTTCTATTATATAGATTATGCTTTAGCTCAAACTTGTGCATTACAATTTAAAATAAAGATGGATGAAAATTATGAAGATGCATGGAATAAATACTTAGCCTTTGCTAAAGAATCAGCTAAAGATACATTTACTAATATGCTTCATCATGTAGGGCTTAAGAGTCCTTTTGAAGAAGGCTATATGGAAGAATTAGTTGGAAAATTAGATAAATAGAAATTGAGTTTAAAATACTAGTAAGCTTAAATTTAGTTTACTAGTATTTTTTTATGATAAATTTTATTTTCTTGTTAAAAGGTTTATATAAAAATATAATTAAATGTAAAAAAGTCTATTTAACTCCAAAAATTTGCAAAAATAAATTGATAATATTACAATATAATTAGATGGAGATAAGAAATAAGTAAATAATGAAAAAGTGAGGGGAATTTTTATGAAGAAAAAATTTATACAAACATTATCAGCAATATTAGTTGGTGCAAGCTTAATTTCATGTGGAACTGTTATAAAGGCATCTGTAGTAAATAATAGTACTATAGTAGAAAATGATGAAGTGGTAAAAACTAAAGAAATTTATTACGAAATTCTAACTAGTGCTCAAAAGTATTTATATCATTGTGATGCTAAAGATAAAAATGCTGAAGCACTTAGAGTTTGGACTGAACATTTAAATGAAATTTACAATGACCTATTTAATAGATTAGATAATTCAAAGAGAAGTGAACTTGAAAAGTCACAAACTGAGTGGTATTTTAAAGTAAGTGAAGAAGCAAAGAAGACAAGCAGTGAAGATGAATATAAAGCATATATGGCACAGGCTACAAAGGAAAGATGTTTCGACTTAGTTTCTAAATATTTATAAGATATAGAGTGAGTTAATTTTTTAGGAACTCGCATTATGTATAAAAGGTGGTTGATGAGCTGGAAAGCGTGTCGTCAGCCACCTTTTTGCTACAATAAATACTTTAAGTTATATAAGAAATGATACATTTTTAGTGGATAATAATGGGGGGAGGTCTGTTAAGTTGAGGTTAGATAAGTATTATGATTTATATAAGTATTTAACAAAAGAATCAGTATTAGAAATTTTTAAAACACAAGTATACTATATTAATTTTGATAATAAGGATAAAAATAAATTACTTAAGAATAAATGTGGAAGTAATTTTAGGAGAAAAGAGTATGGTTTATGGATAGATTATCATCTTAATAGTAATAAACTATTGGATATTAAAAGCTGGTTAGTATCTTTAAATTGCAAAGAAAATAATAAGAAAAAGATAGATAGAGAGTTCATTTCTAAGAATAATTTTTGGGATTATAATAAGAGCTTTGAAAAAGTATCAGATACATTTATGAATATAATTAATGAATATGAAGACGTAAAATTGTTAAAGAAAAGTGCTGTATATAATGAGTTCTCAAAGATAATTATTTCAGGAAAAGGCGACTTAGAGTATAGAATATTAAGATATATGATAGGTACATTTATACTGGAGCATAAAAATTATAAAGAAAAACTTATACTAAATATTTCAGAAGATGATAGTAAGACAAAAATTGAAGATGAAATAAGAAAAAAACTATATAAAATTATATTTATTAGAAATATACCAAAACTTAATAGAGAGGATTTAATATCTGTTTTAGGAGATAAGGAAATAACTTGTATAGCAAAGCCACAATTTAGTGGAGGATTAATTCATGAGACAGTAGGGCATAATGGCGAAGGAGATATTTTTTATGGAGAAGAATTAATTGGTAAGAAGGTATGTAGTGCTAATATAACTATTATTGATTATGCAAAAGGTATAGATATACCTAATAACTATTATATAGATGGAGAAGGCAATTTAACTTGTGATATAAAGCTTATAGACAGAGGTATATTAAGTGAAGTGTTATGTGATGAAGAAAGCAGTACAAAGCCTTATGAAAAAATAGCAGGGGGAGTAAGAAGCTTTGAAGATGAAGAATTTCCTTTAATACGTATGCGAAATACTGCTTTACTTCCAGGAAATGAAAAAGAGAGTATAGATAGTGATCTTAATAATGGAATTATTTTAGAAGAATATTGCGATGGCAGTCATTTTATAAATGGTGTTTTTTTTGTAGAAGGTAAAAATGTATATGTTGTTAAAAATAAAAAAATAATAGGATATTTAGATAGATTAAAGCTCTGTGGTAAGGTTTATAGCTTTTTAAGGTCAATAACAAAAGTTGGATCTGATTTTAAGTGGACAAGGAATGTATGGTGTAATAAGGAAGGTTTTAAGGTGCCAATAGCTTGTGGGGCTCCCACTATTGAATGCAAGTTAAATATATACAATGATTGACATATTAAAAATAAAAATATAAAATAACAATGTTGGAATAAATGTAAAATAAAGTAAAAATAGAGGTGTGAATATGGGATTAAATCTAAAGTGGGATGTAACATATAAGTGCAATTTATTCTGTAAACATTGTATTAATGCAAGTTTATTAAGTAATAGTGTTAATGAATTAGAAACAAATGAGATAAAGTCTATAGTCGAAAAGATATGTTCTAATGTAGATATTGATTATATTCATTTTTTAGGAGGAGAGCCTACAACAAGAAAAGATTTAGTAGAAATATTTGATTTTTTAGAACAGAAGAATATATATTTTGGGTTTAATACTAATTGTATAAATTTTAAGTTAGAGAAATATGAAAAAGTCTTAAAAAATAAAAAATTAAGAAATATTATTGTAAGTATAGAAGGACCTAATGCACAAATAAATGATTCTATTAGAGGTAAAAATGTTTTTGATATAATTATAAGAAACTTAAAATCAATAATAAAATTTAAAAAGGATAATAATCTAAATCAGTTTATAATTACAGTAAATACTGTTGTAAGTAAGGCAAATTATGAGTACATAATAGATATGATTGATTTTTGCATTGAGATTGGAGTAGATGAATTAGTTTTATTACAATTAATAAAGCAAGGAAATGCAGAAAGTAGCGATGCATGTCTTACTACGGATGAGGAAATTGATCTAGTAGGGAGAATAGCTAAATATTACCAAGAAGTTAAGGACAAGCTTATAATAACTCCTAAGTTTGTTAGGCCTATAGCTAAAGAATATTGCGAAAAGGTGTTAGGGTTACCTTTTCCAGTGGCTGGACATACTTGTGGTGCTGGTACAAATTTTGCTTTTCTTAATAATTTAGGTTATATGTATCCTTGTGACAGATATTTATACAATAAGATAGGTGGAAAAACTAATAAAAATCATAGTTTAAAAGATAATAATTTTTTTGATGTATGGAGTAATTTGGATTTTAATGAAGCCTTTGAAGTTACTGAAGGTAAAGAATATGAAGTTAATCTAGAGCCCTGTAATAGATGCAAATTCTTTAAAAATCAATGTTATCCTTGCTATTTAACAGTGGATTTAAAGAATAAGAAAGAAGTTAAGGATTGTAGTAAGTTTTTTGAACTTATAGAAGGTGCTGTATAAAGGAGAGAAAAGAATGAAAAATATAAGTAGTGTAAAAATTCCACTTAGAGTAGTGAAAAAAGAAGAAAATTTTCAAATTTTTAACACTAAAACTTTTGAAACTATAGAATTAGATAGTTTGTCTATGGAAATATTCAATAAAATAAGAGTTAAAGAAATAACAAATGATAAGGAATTAGAATCATATGCAGAAGATAATAATATAGAAATAGAGGATTGTATAGGGCTAGTAGAATTTCTAAGTGATAATAAATATATATCAATAAGTTAATAACAACATTTATTTAATAAAGAATTCCAGGAGAAATTATTCAATTTCATCCTGGAATTCTTTATTGACTAAAAATACAAAATTAAGATTTTATTTTACATATTTTATTATATTATCTTTTATAGTATGAGTTTTTGGTTCTTCTTTTGCATATCCTAAATCAGCAATTCCCCATACAATGTGATTTTCAGGAATTTCAAATTTATTTAATAATTCTCTAACTTTAGGTTTGTCACAAATTGTCCTTAATTGATTAATCCAGCAGGAACCTATATTTAAGGCATTAGCCATTAAAAATATATTTTCTAAGGCACAAGAACAATCAGCAAGACCATTTGGATTATCTTTGTCATTAGATAGTAAGATTATAGTTGGTGGATTATATAAATCATAACTTTCACTCTTACCTAATGCTTCTCTTATTACCTTAGCTAAAGCTTGTATTTTTTCTCTGTCTTGTACAACTGTGAATTGCCAGCTTTGTTTATTCATTCCACTAGGCGCATATGTTCCTGCCTTTAAAATCATTTCTAAATCTTCTTTACTAATTTGGTCTTCTTTATAAGATCTTACACTTCTTCTTGTTAATATATTATTTAATATTTCATTCACTTGAATCACTCCTTAGTTAAATGTATATTACAATTTTACCATATTTTACAGAGAAGCGTTTTAAAATTAATAAATATGTGAAACTATTCATGAGATATGTTAATATAGTGAATATATTAAGAAAAAGAGGGATGAAAATGAGTTTAGTAAGTACCTATGAAAAATATGATGTAGGAAATAAGTTATATATGAATTTTATAGATGGATTAGTTAAAAGTGATTTTAATTTAGTTCCAGAGGAAGAAGTAAGTTTAAAACTTAAAGAAGCAAAGGAATTTTTTGAAAACTTAAAAGAAGAAAGTGATAAAATAGAAGTATCAGAAGAGGAAACTAATAATTTAAGAGATCTTAAATATTTAATAGTAGATTCATTTTTCTTGATGATAGATTTAGAAAATTTCTATAAACATAAGGAAATGGAAAGATTTAAGATGAGAGCAGTAAATCATATTAATAAAAGAATGAGAGCTTCCTTTATGAGATAAAAATATATAAATAATAAAAAAAGCTCTTTGAAAATATTCAAGGGCTTTTTTAGATATTAAAAAACAAAAAAGTGTAAATTAATACCTTTCATAGAATGAGAAAAATGTTATTTTTTGTACTTTAAGAGTATATACATCCATTTAAAGAAAAATCTATTTACTACTGTATGATAATGTGATAAATTTTAATCAATGTTCAACAAAAGAAGAAAAGTGTGAATTTTTGTAGTATTAAAAAGGAAAAACAAATAAAATAAACATCTTAATATTATTTTAGTATCATTAATTAAAAAAAAGTTTTTAAATATACATTCACGAAAAAAAATGTTTATTTCACGATGAAAATGTTTACTTTAAAAGGAGTATGTGTTAAAGTATAATTAACAGATGAAAAGGTTTACTAAAAACTTTTGAAAAAATATTATTTTATAATAGAGAGTTTCCGAATAAAGGCTACTTAGTTTAGACTATTAAGATAAAGGTAATATCTATTTTAGGGGGTGAGGATAAAGGGGATAACAAAAAAGGTTTTATGAGAGAAAAATAAAAGGGTATAACAAAAGGGTTTTATGAGAGAAAAATAAAAGGGTATAACAAAAAAGATTTTATGAGAGAAAAATAAAAGGG
>SVCL01000108.1 GCA_015058405.1 Clostridium sp. | reverse complement strand
GGTTTGTCTCATTGAGCGGATGCCAAATATATATTGAATCATTACTATTTTTATTAGAACTACAGGGTCTATGCTTTCGCGACCGTAAGGCTTATATAAATCTCTTACTTCATCATAAATAAAGTCTAGATTTATTGCTGCATCTAATTTTCTAACTAAATGATTTTTAGGAACAAGATCATCTATATATAATATAGATATAATATTTTACAAAGATTATTAGCGTTATAAAGGGTTATAATAAAACTATGATGTAATATTTTTAGCAAAGAGAGGATGCACGATGTTAGAGAGAATAAAGGAAAATTGTAGTATAAAAGAAATATTAGAAGGTAATATAGGCGTTGAAAGAGAAGCTTTACGAGTAAGTTTTGAGGGGGAGTTATCTAAAAAAGATCATCCAAAATCTTTTGGTGATAAAATCAACAATCCTTATATAACAACAGATTTTTCGGAAAGCCAAGTAGAAATGATAACACCACCACAAAAAAATTCTGAAGAAGTTTATAATGCGTTATCATCTCTTTACGATATTGTTTCTTTAGAAATTGGCGATGAATATTTATGGCCTCAATCTATGCCATCTATTGTCCCAGATGATAAAGATATACCGATAGCTAATTATGACGAAAGCGAAGAAGGTAAAAAATCGAGGTTATATAGAGAAAACTTGATAATTAAATACGGAGGCAAAAAGCAACTTATTTCTGGTATTCATTATAATTTTTCTTTTAATGATGAATTTTTAAAGAATTTATATGACGGAGTAGGAGAGTTTAAAGATTTTAAAAATAATATTTATTTAAAGATGGCAAGAAACTATCTTAGATATAGATGGGTTTTAATATATTTATTAGGTGCTACTTCAACAGTTCACAAAAGTTATTACAAAGATTGTGATAAATGTTTGGAAAGTATAGCAGAATGTAGTTTTTCTAGTGATGGAGCTCTTTCTTATAGAAATGGTGAATGCGGTTATAAGAACAATGTTGATTTGTTCCCTTCCTATAAATCTGTTAATGATTATATAGAAAGCGTTCAAAGATTTATTGATGATAAATTAATCAATGAACCAAAAGAACTATATAGTCAAATTAGATTAAAGGCTAAGGACAAAAATAATGTTCTAAACTCCTTAAAAGAAAACGGGATAAACTATCTAGAATATAGAAGTATTGATATTAACCCTTTTGATAAATGTGGAATTTCACTTAATGATTTAAAGTTTCTACAATTATTTAACATATACTTGCTTATAAAAGATGAAAGCGATTATAAATTATGGCAAGAAGAAGCTTTAGAAAACCAACACACAATTGCTAAAGAAGGAATAAAAGATATAAACTTAAAAAGAGATGGTAAATTTATCTCTAAAAAAGTTTGGGCTTTAGAAATCTTAGAAGAAATTAACCATATCAATAAATACCTAGAATTAAACCAAGATGCAATTATTGATAATATGATACAAAAAGTTAAAGATTCCAAATTAACATATGCATATAGGATTTACGAAAAAGTAAAAAAAGAAGGGTATATTAATGCTCATATAGATTTAGCTAAAGCATATAAACAAGATGCATTTAATAATAGATACAAGTTATATGGTTATGAAAACTTAGAACTATCTACACAAATACTTATAAAAGAAGCTTTAAAGCATGGTATAGAAGTTGAAGTAATAGATAAACAAGACAATTTCATTTGTTTAAGCAAAGGGGATAATATTCAATATATAAAACAAGCCACTAAAACTTCAATTGATAATTATGTTACTGTTCTTATTATGGAAAACAAAACTGTTACCAAAAAGGTTTTAAGAAAAGCAAATATCAAAGTTCCTGAAGGTAGAGAATTTGAATCATTAGAAGAAGCTAAAGATAATGTTCATAAATATATAAATAAATCAATTGTAATAAAGCCAAAATCAACTAACTTTGGTTTAGGTATTAGCATCTTTAAAAATGGTGCTACAAAAGAAGAATTATTAAAAGCTTTTGAAATTGCGTTCAAACATGACAACACTGTTTTATTAGAAGAATTTATACCTGGCAAAGAATATAGATTTCTTGTTATAAATGATAAAGTAGTTGGAATACTTCATAGAGTTCCTGCAAATGTAGTAGGAGATGGTGTTAATTCTATAAGAGAATTAGTTCATATAAAAAACCAAGATTCTCTTAGAGGTAAAGGTTACAAAACTCCATTAGAAAAAATAAAACTTGATGATAATGCAGCCTTATTCTTAGAAAATCAAAATAAAGATTTTGATTACGTTCCCCCAAAAGATGAAGTAGTATACTTGAGAGAAAATTCAAACATTAGTACTGGCGGAGATAGTATTGATTATACTGATTTAATACCTGATAAGTTTAAAGAGATTGCAATTAATGCTGCTAAGGCAGTTAATGCAAAAATTTGTGGGGTAGATATAATGTTAGAAGATTACTCCAGTGAAAACTCTAATTATGGAATAATTGAACTGAACTTTAATCCTGCTATACATATTCATTGTTTTCCTTACAAAGGCACAGAAAGAAACATTGGGGTAGAAGTACTTAAATTATTAAAGTTAGTATAATGAGAGGTATATGTATGAATGAAAAATTTGATAAGTACGCAAAAATATTAAAAGCTTTAAGTGATCAAAATAGACTAAAAATTATAAGTATATTATCATGTGAAGAACAATGTGGTTGCGAAATTTTGAATCATTTTGATTTTACACAGCCTACATTATCACATCATATGAAAGTATTAATGGATTGTGGTTTAGTTATCTCTAGAAAAGAGGGAACGTGGTGTAGATATAAGTTAAACTGCGAAAACTCGAAAGAATTACTACAATTATTATATGAAATTATGAATAATAACAACAATAATATAAATAATTGTAATTGCGATTAATAATCAAAAATCCTGGTATGATTAGTTTTGTATCAGGATTTTTTCTCTCTCCATCTGTTTACATTAATTTTCATAAAATTTATTTCATTGAATTTGATATGTTATAAAAAGTATTAATTATATCAAAACATTAGTTTGATATTCATTTTATTTTATTAGTAATACTTTATTTAGTTATAAGACATAATAAAATTATTTTACATTTATGTTTTATATTTGTACCAAACAAATCTAGCAGAATAAAAATTTCAAATTATCTTTAAACAACTTTTTTGTACATTTGAATAAAATTCAAGTTTCATTTTTTGTTAAAATGTATTGTTGTAATTATTATCTAAAAATTGTTTTTCAGCGATGTTTTAAGCGTTTTTAACTCCCTTAGTTTTAAAATAAATATCAATTATATATAAAGTAAAATCATAAATAATTATCCTTATAATAATAAAAATCAGTTTTCATCCATATCGATTGTGACAAAAAAATAATTTCAACTTGTATTTATTTTATAAAAATACTAATTCGTTTAAAAACTTCAATTTAATTTCGGCTTAAAATTAATCCGGTAATTTTGATCAAAATTTGATTTAATTAAAATCACTCGAAGTATTTTATATTCAAAACTCTAAAAGCAAAAGAATAAAGAGTTACCCCTTTTATTTTTAGTTTAAGTTTATTTCGCTAAATATACATTTAGCGAAATTCGCTATATTGAAAACGAAATATAGCTGTGATATAATAAATTCAAGGGCTCACAAGCTATTCGGAGGTTGAAAAAATGAACGAAATACGAAATAAATCACAGAAATATAAAAATTACGAATATACAGAAGAAATTAAACAATTGCTAAACATAGAATTAACCCAAACTGATGAACGAAAACTAAACAAGATTTATAAAGAATATAAAAACTTAAATGTACATCGTGGATATGAATATATAATAAAAGATTTATATATTCTTTGTGTAAAAGAAAAATTATCTACAAAGAAGCTTTCAGAAATTTATGGCGTAGGCGTAAGAACAATTCAGATATGGTTAAAAGAATTAGGTTTAAATAGAGATTCAAAAGCCGCAGCTAAAGCTAGCAAGAAAAGTAAAGATTTAATAATAAGCAAAACCTTTGAAACAACCAAAAGAGAAAACTCAACAAATCCTTTTGGTATAATTGTACCAGAAGAAAATGTTTATCCTGACTCTCTAACAGACTTCTTTAATTACCTTGATACTATAAAAGGAAAATCTCAAAATACTATTGATGGATACGCAATAGATCTTACAATGTTTTTTAGATTTATGAAAGTTTACAAAGGATTTATTAGAGATACAAACTTAGAGTTTCACGAAATTCCAATAAACGATATTACTAATGAATTTATACGTAAAATAAAATTAACTGATATGTATGCATTTTTGTCTTTTGTTGAAAAAAATAGAGAAAACGGAACTTATGCAAGAGCTAGAAAGGTTGCTTCGTTAAAAGCATTCTTTAAATTCCTTCAGGTTAGAGCTAAAGTTATAGATGAAAATCCTACACTAGATCTTGAATCTCCTAAGCTTGTAAAAAGACAGCCAGTATATTTAACTCTGGATCAAAGTATAGCTTTATTGAATTCTTTAGATAAGGAAGATAAAAATTATGAAAGGGATTATTGCATTTTAACTTTATTTCTTAATTGCGGTATGAGACTTTCAGAACTCTGTTCTATTAACATAGAAAAAATCAAAGGCGACATACTAACTATAGTTGGTAAAGGTGATAAAGAACGAACAATATACTTAAACGACGCTTCTATAAAAGCTATAAACACTTATTTAAGAGTAAGAGATACAAGCAAAGTAAGCGAAGAAGATAAAAAATATTTATTTTTATCAGCTAGAAATAAACCTATAAATAAAAGAACTGTTGAGATTCTTGTAAAAAAACATATAGGAAACGCAGGTATTGTAGACGGTAAATATACTCCGCATAAATTAAGACATACAGCTGCTACTCTTATGTACAAATACGGTAATGTAGATATTCGAAGCTTACAAAGCATTTTAGGCCACGAAAACATATCTACGACACAAATATATACTCACGTTGATGATGAATCCCTTAGAGAAGCTGTTAAGTCTAATCCTCTTTCTAAACTTTAGAGAGGATTAGACTTTATTTTCTTATCCTAAAATAGGGTCTCCTAAGATATCTTTCATTTTTGTTAAAGTAGTTTCATTACTTCCGTCATAAATTACTATGATTCTTCCCTTCTTATAGATATGTGGAGCTACTTTCCAAGTCATCTCCTTACCATTTATAGTTGCACCATTATTAGTTATAGTGCCTAAGTCATCCATTAACTTTTTACTATCTGCTGTTCCATATTCATATACAGAAACTCTATCTCCATTAATAGTAAAGTCCATGTTATCTACAGATAATAAAGAATACTCTTTATCAACATCAGAAATAGCAATCCCTTTGTTTTCTAAATCCTTTTTAAAAGTATTCAAATCATATTCCATAGTTGTATCTTTAACTCTATCAACTACATTTTCTGTTGCATCTTTAACGTTTTCCCCTGCATCTTTTACTCCTTCTTTTACGTCTTCTGCACCTTGTTTTACATCTTCTTCAACTTTTTCGCCACATCCATACAATGTACCCGAAAAAGCCAATGTTGCTGCTAAAAGTACAACTGTTAATTTATTTTTTAACATAAAAAATCACCTCGTACTCTTCTATATATTCTCAAATATATTTTCTCAAAGTACGGGTGATTTTATACTGGATTATTTTGTTTTCTTTTTTAGTACACGTACTCCAGGGAATATTTCTTCTGTCATTTCTTCTAATTCCCCTTCGTCATATAAATTTTCTTCCGCTTCATAATCTATATGATCAAAAGCATCTTCATAATCATCTTCGCTAAGATCTATATTATTTTCTTCAGAGAACTTCTTATAAGCTTCTTGCAATTTTTCATAAGCGTTAAAATCAGTGTTATCTTGTTCTTCTTCCGCTCTTTTTCTTTCAGCTTCAGCTTCTAGTTCTTTCTTGAATTCTTCTTCTAATACTTTATTTTCTTCAACTGTCTTAGCTATGTCTTCTATTTTTATAGCTTTTGTGTCTATGCCTTGCATTTCAAGACATTTACCACAGTTGTCACAGATTTTCTTTTCATAAATATCGCAGTAATCATCTTCAGTATATTTTTTCATTTTAGATACACCACCTATCAAATAAATCAAAGTTCATTATATCAAAGTATTGACTATTAATCAAATTTTTATACAGAACATAGGTTTTGAGAACATAAGTTTGATATCTACGTAAGTATATGTTATAATGTTTAAAAGTATATTAACTTAAAAGAGGTGTTAATATGATGGAACGTACTGATAAACAAACTGAAATATATAATTTTTTAAAAACATATACAGAAACCAAAGGATATCCACCATCAGTAAGAGAGATTTGTGAAGCCGTTTCTTTAAAATCTACTTCTACTGTTCACGGGCATCTTAAAAGATTAGAGAAAAAAGGATTAATTAAAAGAGATCCAACTAAACCAAGAGCTTTAGAAATAGTTGAATTAAACACTTCTAAAAGAGAAATGTTAAACATACCTATTGTAGGTAAGGTAACTGCTGGTTTACCAATACTTGCAACTGAGAATATAGAAGAAACTTTTTCACTTCCTTTAGACTTTGTTAAACATGATAGAGAATTATTTATGCTAAGAGTAACTGGAGAAAGTATGATAAATGCCGGAATTCGTGAAGGTGACTTAGCAATATTAGAAAAGCAAGAGGATGCTCAAAATGGTGATATTGTAGTTGCTCTTATAGAAGATGAAGCAACTATTAAAACATTCTATAAAGAAGAAAATTACATAAGATTACAACCAGAAAATGATACTATGAGCCCAATCATAGTTGATTCTTGTAGTATTCTAGGAAAACTTGTAGGATTATTTAGACAATATTAAGTACTATTATTATGTAAAGAACTATATATTATACTATATAGTTCTTTTATTTTAGGAGGATTCTTAATATGATAATCACCAGTGCTTATCCCAATTTTTTAAAAAAAGTTTCAGTTGATTACACATTAAAATCTCTTGATAATAACACTCTAATCCAACAGAAAAGGTATACACATGTAATTTTACTCATAATTCACTATGTCTTATGCTTTTACCTAGGATTTAACTTGTTTAACTTTGGAGATAAATTTGTAACACCTGTTATTTACTTTTTAATATATTTAATATTAGTTACATTACTTATTTCTTTAATTCATGTATTTCTTCATTTTATTATATTCCCTATTAATACATGGAAAAAAGATTGTTATATAGGTTTTTCTTTAAAGCATCTAACTCCTTTTTGTTATTGCAATAAAGAATTAAAGAGATGGAAACTAATTATATCAACTATTTTACCATTTATCTTTCTAACAATAATCCCTTTTAAGCTTTATGTTGCTAATCCAACTAATATGCTTTTGTTTTCAATTATATATAGTAATTCTTTGTTATCAGCCTTTGATATATATAATTTATATATACTTTTATTTAAAAAGATAACAGATCGAGGTTTATTGTTAAAATCAAATAACAAATTTTATTTATTACACAAAAAAGCAAAACAGCTTTAGCGACTTCACTAAAGCTGTTTTATTAATTATTGATTTTTTAAAATATTATTTAAAGCTATTAATATTCCTATCTTTGCATGATCAAAAGTTAATCCACCTTGTAAATAAGCAATATAAGGTGCTCTAATTGGTGCATCTGCTGATAATTCTATTGAAGAACCTTGAATAAATGCTCCTGCAGCCATTATAACCTCATCCTTATATCCCGGCATTGCCCATGGTTCACATTCTACATGAGAATCTATTGGAGAGCCATGTTGTATTCCCTTACAGAAATTAATTACTTTCTTTGGATCACCAAATTTTATAGCTTGGATTATATCACTTCTTTTATCATCATATTTAGGTAATACTTCATATCCTGCAAGTTCCATTATTCTAGCACAGAATACAGCTCCTTTTAAAGCTTCCATTGTTATATGAGGAGCCATAAATAACCCTTGGAACATTGTTCTCATAAGTCCGAATGTAGCACCACACTCTCCTCCTATACCTGGTATAGTTAATCTATAAGACGCTTGCTCTACTAATTCTTTTTTACCAACTATATATCCACCAGCTGGAGCTAAACCTCCTCCAATGTTCTTAATAAGAGATCCTGCTATTAAATCAGCTCCAACATCTGTTGGTTCAACTACATCTATAAACTCTCCATAACAGTTATCTACAAATATAGCCACATCTTCTCTTATTCCTTTAATAAACGAAATAACCTCTCCTATTTCTGATACTAAAAATGCATTTCTCCATCCATAACCTGTACTTCTTTGAATATGAATTACTTTAACACTTTTATCTTTTAATTCTTCCTTAATACCATCAAAATCGAACTTTCCTTCTTCAGTTAAGTCAACTTGAGCATAGCTTACTCCATATTCTCTTAAAGATCCTATGTTTTCTTCTCCGCTAATTCCTATAATGTTATGTAAAGTATCATAAGGCTTACCTGAAACTGCTAAAAGCTTATCTCCTGGTCTTAAGTTACCAAATAAAGCTGCTCCTATAGCATGAGTACCATTAACAAAGTGTGGTCTAACTATAGCTGATTCAGCATTAAATATTTTTGCATATACTCTATCTAAAGAATCTCTTCCTGCATCATCATATCCATACCCAGATGAATTTGTAAAGTGCATGTCGCTAATATTTTCTTCTTGGAATGCTCTTAGCACTTTTATTTGATTATATTCTCTTATTTCATCATATTTCTTGAATTGTTCTTCAACATCTTTTAAAGCTCTTTCATAAAGATCTAAAGTTTCATTTTGAAAATTATAAGTTGTTTTTAATAAATCTTTTGTTAAATCTAACATTAGTATCCTCCATTTATTTAAATTCTACATTATATTATAGCAATAAAAAAAGGGAAAGCCAACGCCTTCACCTTTTATTCTTCTATATTATCTAAATTGTCACTATTGGTAAATAATATTGGTTTTGCAGGAGTTACTGTTGTAATTGCATGTTTATATACAAGCATTTGTTTACCATCTTGATCTAAAACAACTGTAAATGAATCAAATCCCTTTACTAGCCCCTTTAACTGAAACCCATTTGTTAAATATATCACCACTTGAATTTTATTCTTTCTTGCATTGTTAAGAAATATATCTTGTAAATTGTTTTGCTGTTTAGTCATAATAACACCTCCATATCTATTACTTTAAGTATACCTTTATTATTCCTTAATGTCACTTAGAATTTTATTAATTATTTCCTCATTTGTAAAAATATCCTTATCTAAAAATTTCGCTCTTGGATCTCTTCTAAACCAAGTCAGCTGTCTTTTAGCATAATTTCTCGACCCTTGTTTTATCATATCTATAGAATCTTCTAAGGAAGTTTTCCCTTCTAAATGAAATAATATTTCTTTATACCCAATACCTTGCATTGCCTGTACAGAAGAAGTATACCCCATTTCTTTTAACTTTATGCATTCCTCTAAAAGACCCTTTTCCATCATAATATCTACTCTTTTATTAATTCTTTCATATAACTTATCTCTATCCATAGTTAGAACATAAAAATATATATCGTAATTTGATTCATAGAAGTCTTCTCCTGCGTTATATGAGCTAAAAGGTTTATTAGTAAGCTTATACACTTCTAAAGCTCTAATAACCCTCTTACGGTTATTAGGATGAATTTCTTTATAACTTATAGGATCTATATCTTTTAAAAACTCATGAATATATTCATTACCTTTTTCATCTGCTAAAGAATTAAGTTCATCTCTATACTTTTGATCTTTATCTGTTTCTGAAAAATTCATATTACATGTTAAAGCATTTATATATAATCCTGTTCCCCCTACTATCATAGGGAATTTATCTTTAGCCAAAATTTCTTCTAAAGCTTTTTCACCATATTCTTTAAAATCAGAAGCTGAAAATCTTTCCGATGGCTCTACCACATCAATTAAGTGATGATTAACCCCATCCATTTCTTCTTTTGTAATTTTTGCTGAACCAATGTCCATATACTTATATATTTGCATAGAATCTGCTGAGATTATTTCACCATTTAACCTTTTAGCTAATTCTATAGAAAGTTCAGTTTTCCCAACTCCTGTTGGTCCTGCTAAAACTAATATTTTTTTCTTCATATATTTCACCATGTTTCTATACTATTCTTCTAAATTTTTTCTCTAAATCATAATTAGTAAACTTGATTATAGTAGGTCTTCCATGCGGACAATGGAAAGGATCATCAATATACCTAAGTTCCTCTACTAGTTTAACCATTTCTAATTCTGATAAACTATCATTTCCTTTTACAGCAGATTTACATGCCATAGTTGCAATTTTATTATATTTTACTTCAGTAGTTTTACCGCTGCCTAAAGCTTTTAAATTATCAAGAATATTTAAAAATAAAGTTCTTGCTTCAAGTTTACCTAAGAAGTATGGCACCTCTTTTAAACTTAAAGAATTACCTCCAAACTCTTCTAAACTAAAACCAGCTTTTTTAAATATTTCTTTATTTTCTTCATAATAAGCGTAATCATCTATACTTAAATCTAAAATAGTTGGAATAAGTAAAGGTTGAACTATTAAAGTTTCCTCTTCTATATTCTTTAAGTACCTCTCAAAAAGTATCTTTTCATGAGCTGCATGTTGATCTATCATGTAAAGAACCTCTTCATACTCACCTATAATATAAGTTTTATTAAATTGCCCTATGATTTTAAGTGGAGGAAACTTAGCAATTCTCTCTTTTGATTTGTTTAAGTTATCCTCTTCTTTATTTACTTCATCTACTTTATAAACTTCTTCTTTTTCTTGTAAAACTAGATTTGAATTTACACTTACATTCTCTTCTTCAGTTTTATAATTTTCATTTATCTTATGATTCTCAAAAACATTTTCCTTTACAACAATTTCTTCCTTTGGATAAATAGATTCACTTTTTAAATCCACAGGTATTATAACTTCTGTTTTTGGTTCCTCTTTCTTATAATTAATATTTGCTCTTTTTTCTTTATTGTCATAAAAATCAAGAAAATTATTATTAGCGCTTTCTTTATACTCATTAACATTAGAATTAAGTGTAGAAACATTTTTCAAAGTAACCTTTTCTTCTGGTGTTAATGGATTTAAATCCAACTTTAACTCTTCTATCTGAGGCTTTTGGGTAGTTTTATAAGTAAATCCTCCTGTCTCCTCTTCTTCAGGAAGCATAAATGAATCAAAAACATCCCCCTTAAGAGCATTATGCACAGTGTCAAAAACCTTTTTGAAAATCATTCTATCATCAGTAAACTTAATTTCAGCCTTTGTTGGATGAATATTCACATCAACAAACTCAGGATACACTTCTATAAAAAGAGTAAAGAAAGGAAACTTATTTACAGTACTAAAGGATTTAAAAGCATTTTCTACTGCTGCTACAATAGTTTTATGCTTTATGTACCTTCCATTTACAAAAATACTTTGATTATTTCTAGACCCTCTAGCTATTTCTTCTTTACCTATGTAACCATACAAAGTTATTATATCGTCACTATTTTCAAAATAAATTATATTTTCACTTGTAGACTTACCATAAACAGTTCTAATTACATCTTGTAGCTTTCCATTTCCAAAGGTATGTAGTACCTTCTTACTACCGTTAAATAGCTTAAAACTTATTTCTGGATTTGCTATAGCTATTCTATTTATTATATCAGCAATAAGAGAGCCTTCTCTAGATAAAGTCTTTAAAAACTTCTTTCTAGCTGGAACATTATAAAAAAGGTCCCTAACTTCCATAGTAGTACCTTTATTCATTCCACATTCATTAAAATCTTTAAACTCCCCACCTTCTATAGTAAGTTCACGTCCAAAGCTTTCTCCATCTATTCTTGATTTTATGTTTACCTTACTTACTGCAGCAATTGATGGTAAGGCCTCACCTCTAAACCCTAAAGTATTAATTGAATAAATATCATCTGGATCTTTTATCTTACTTGTTGCATGAGGTAAAAACGCCTTTTTAATATCATCAGGATGTATTCCATCACCATCATCTATTATTCTAATTAGTGTAGTTCCACCCTCTTCAATTTCTATAGTTATATTTTTAGAATTTGCATCAATACTGTTTTCTACAAGTTCTTTTATAACAGAAGAAGGTCTTTCAACCACTTCTCCTGCTGCTATTTTATTTGAGGTACTTTCATCAAGTAAATTAATTCTTTTCAAAAGTTAAATCATCCTCCTTTTACTATTGTAACTTTTTAGCTTCTCCTATAAGTTTAAATAATGCATTCATCGCATCCATAGGCGTCATATTTAACACATCACAGTTAGCTAATTCTTTTATTAAAGCTTCCTTTTCCATAAAGGCAAAATCTAATTGCATTGGAGCTTCCTTTATAGTTTCAGCTTCAAATTTAGCTTTAGTTTCTTTTATTTCAACTTTTTCTTCTATCTTATTAATTTTTTCTTCTACTTCTGTTATGGCAACCTCTTCTTTGATAGCCTCCTTAGGTTTTACCTCTTCATGAGATTTATTCTTGGAAGATTCATGGTTGATTTCTACTGCATAATCTCCTTCTAAAGAAGAAAGTATTTCTTTAGCTCTATTTATAACATCCATAGGAAGTCCTGCAAGCTTAGCTACTTCAATACCATAAGATTGATCTGCTCCACCTTCTACAATCTTTCTTAGGAATAATACGTTACCTTCTACTTCTTTTACAGCAACGGAATAGTTTTTAACTCCTGGTAATACTCCTTCAAGCTTTGTAAGTTCATGATAGTGAGTAGCAAATAATGTCTTACATCTTAAATTTTCATTCTTAGTTATATATTCTATTACTGACCAAGCGATACTTAATCCATCATAAGTAGATGTTCCACGTCCCACCTCATCTAAAAGCACTAAACTCTTATTAGTTGCATTTTTTAAGATGTTTGAAACTTCCCACATTTCTACCATGAAAGTAGATTTTCCTCCAGCTAAATCATCAGATGCACCTATTCTAGTAAATATTTTATCACATATTGAAATGTTAGCACTCTTAGCTGGTACAAAGGAACCTACTTGAGCCATTAAAGTAATCAAGGCCACTTGTCTCATATATGTAGATTTACCTGCCATGTTAGGTCCTGTTATAAGTAATAGAGAGTTATCTTTATTACTAATTAAAGAATCATTAGAAACAAATTCTCCTCTTCCAATTACTTTTTCTACTACTGGGTGTCTACCCTCTACAATTTCTATTACTCCCTCTTCATTTATTGAAGGTTTAACATAATCATTCTCTAACGCTATAAGTGCTAAAGTTGATAATGAATCTAAGTTACCTATAATTCTAGCACTCTTTTTAAGTCTTGAAATTTCATTTTCTACTTGATTTCTTATTTGAATAAATAATTCATATTCAAGATTAACAAGCTTTTCTTCTGATCCTAAAATCTTTTCTTCCATTTCCTTAAGTTCAGAAGTAATATATCTTTCTGCATTAGTTAAAGTTTGTTTTCTTATATATCTTCCTTCTGGAATTAAAGCATAATTAGCTTTTGATATTTCTATATAATATCCAAATACTTTATTATATCCAACCTTTAACGACTTAATACCAGTAAACTCTCTTTCACTGTTTTCTAATGAAGCAATCCATTCTTTTCCGTGTAATTTAGCCTGTCTCAGCTCATCTACTTCAGCACTATAACCAGTATTTATTATATTACCTTCTTTTAAGTTAATAGATGGATCAGGTAAAATACTTTTCTCTAAAAGTTCTTTTATATCTGTAAGCTCATCTAAATCATTATAATATTCCTTAAGAATAGGAGAATTAACATCCTCTAAAGCTCTTTTTACAGTAGGAATCTTTTCAAGAGATGATTTTAAGGATACCATATCCTTCCCATTAACATTACCACTTGCTATTTTACCTACTATTCTTTCTATATCATAAATTTCTTTTAAAGCTGTTCTTATATCGTCATTAAGACTTAGGTTCTCAAATAATTCCTCTACCCCACCTAGTCTTTTTTCTATCTCTTCCTTTATTATTAATGGTTCATCAATCCACTTTCTAAGAGATCTTCCACCCATAGATGTAGCTGTTTTATCCATTACCCAAAGCAACGAGCCTTTTTTACTTTTTTCTCTTATACTTTCTGTAAGTTCTAGGTTTCTTCTTGAATTCCCATCTATAGTCATATAGTTTATTATGTCATATTGCTCTAAGAAATTTATATTAGTAAGACTCATCTTTTGAGTTTCAAAAATATAATTTAAAAGAACCTTTGAAGCTGTTTTAGAAATATCATCTAATCCATCTACTTCTACATCAGAAAATTGTTCTTTAAGTTCTTTATCTGATACCATAAAATTCTTAAAGTCTTTAACTGTAATAAGGGCATTAGTTAATGCATGTATTTCATCCATAAGTTCTTTTGATGAATTAACATCCATAATTACTTCCTTAGGACTTATTTTTGATAATTCGTCTAAAAGTGTACTTTTTAAGCTATTAAATGAAGTTGTCTTAAATTCCCCTGTACTTATATCTGTTGATGCTATAGATATCTTATTACCGTCTTCTACAACAGATACTAAATAAGTATTAAGATTTTCTATAGTACTGTTATTATCTATATATGTACCAGGAGTCACTACCTTAATAACGTCTCTCTTAACTAACCCTTTAGTTGTTGCTGGATCTTCTACCTGCTCTGCTATTGCAACCTTGAAACCTTGAGCAACTAGTCTTGATATATATGTAGCTGCAGCATGGAATGGTATACCGCACATAGGTGCTCTTTCTTCTAAACCACAGTCTTTTCCTGTTAAAACTAATTCTAATGCTCTTGATGCTGTTTTTGCATCTTCAAAGAACATTTCATAAAAGTCTCCTACTCTAAAAAACAAAATACAATCACTGTATTTATCTTTAACTTCTAAATATTGTCTCATCATCGGAGATAATGCCATTTGTTATTCACCTCATGTTTTATTTTAAATAAAAAGCTATAATAAAGTTACCTAAGTAACAGTTCATGCCTTTTTACGCCGTAATAATTATACATTATTTTTGGAATTAATGAAAATCAATTTTTAATTTCTAGAAAATATGGTTTCAAAACAAATACTATTAACAATTTGTTAATTCAAGCCTTATTTTGCCGGTGGGACAACCCCACTTTTATTAAAATATGTATATCTTTTTTAACAATTTAACAATATATTTGTTATTAGGAACAACTTTCTAAGTTAACACTGAATATTATAATACTTTTTCTTTAATAACATAAAAAATTCAAATAGAACTGGAATTAATTCAGGAGTTTTTTAATATTATAGTAAATAAAGTGATAAATTGAGAGGAGGATACAACATATGCCTTACATCGATTCTAAAGTAACAGTATCTCTTTCAGATAATAAAAAAGAACTTTTAAAAAAAGAACTAGGCAAAATAGTAAATGATATACCTGGAAAATCCGAAAACTTTTTAATGTTAGGTTTTCAAGATAACTATTCACTATACTTTAAAGGACAAAAACTAGATTATGGAGCATTTATTGAAGTTAAATTATTTGGTGGTGTTAGCGAAGATTCACTAAAGAAAGTTACAAAAGAAATTTGTGATTTATATAAAGAGGAGCTAAAAATTCCTCCAAAATCTATTTATGTTAAATTTGAAGAGGTTGATACTTGGGGTTGGAATGGAAGCAACCTTTAAGACAGGAAAAAAGTCATAATGCCTTGGGGGGGCAATATGACTTAGCGATTAATTATTGTTACAAATGCAATTATTTATTCCCAACTCTAAAAACGATATTAATAGAGCAAATAAGTAATTTTAAAACAACAAAAGGAGTTTTAAAAATGTAATTAACATTTTTTAAAACCCCTTTGTTTGATATAAGTATAAGCTTATAAATAAATTGTGTAAATACATTTACATTAATTCTTTTCAAAAAAAGATAAAACTTCCTTTTCACTTAAGGAATTAAAGTTTTCACCTAGTTCAACTTCTTCTCCTACAATTTTATCAATTAATTTTTTCTTTTCTTCCTGTAATTCTATTATCTTTTCCTCTATAGAATTTTCCGAAACCATTTTAATTACTTCTACAACCTTCTTTTGACCTATTCTATGAGCTCTATCTGTTGCTTGATCTTCTACTGCAGGATTCCACCAAGGATCAAAATGTATTACTACATCTGCACTAGTTAAATTAAGCCCTGTACCCCCTGCTTTTAAGGAAATTAAGAATACTGGTGTATTATCATTATTAAAACTTTCTACAAGACCTCCTCGAGCCTTAGAAGGCGTAGAACCATCTAAATAATAAAAATCTATATCCTCAAATTTGAATCTTGCAGCTATATTTTTTAATACAGAAGTAAATTGAGAGAATATTAATATTTTATGTCCCTCTTCTATACTTTGAGTAACAAGTTCAATTAACGCATCAATCTTTCCACTTCCACCATTATAATTATCCATAACTACAGAGGGATCAAGACATATTTGTCTTAGTTTAGTTATAAATGCAAGTATCTCAATCTTACTATTTTTAAATTCATCATCTTTAACTTTCTTTTCAATAACATCCTTTACATAACTAGCATAAGTTCCATAAACCTCAATCTGCTTATCATCCATAGGAACTACAAGTTTTTTCTCTATTTTATCTGGTAATTCTTTTATAACATCCTTCTTATATCTTCTAAGTATAAAAGGTTTTATAAGTCTTGTTAGTTCCTTAATAATAACCTCATCTTCTGCAAGCCTTCTATGATATCTAGTAGTAAACTTCTTTTCATTATATAGATATCCAGGCATTATAAAGTCAAATATAGACCAAAGCTCCATTAGAGAATTTTCTAAAGGTGTACCTGTTAAAGCAAACTTCCTTTTAGCTTTTATTGCTTTACATACCTTTGCATTTTGAGAATGACCATTTTTAATATTTTGTGCTTCATCTAAAATACAATAATCAAACTCTATGTTTTCGTATAACTCCAAGTCTCTTTTCACCAGATTATAAGTTGTAATTAACACATCATACTTATTAAAAGACTTTATAATATTCTTTCTCTCCTTAGGCATTCCATTAAGCACACCTATTTTTAAAGAAGGAGCAAACTTCTTAAACTCACTATTCCAGTTATAAACCAAAGATGTTGGAGCTACAATTAAGGATTTCTTTCCCTCGTTTGATGCTAAAAATGTTATAGTTTGAAGAGTCTTACCAAGACCCATTTCATCTCCTAATATCCCACCAAACCCTAGAAAGTCTAATGTTTTTAGCCATGTATATCCTTCTTTTTGATAATTTCTAAGATTGGCATTTATATTATCAGGTACAACAAATTCTTTTCTTTTTAAGTTTTTCAGAGAATTTCGTAAACTCTTAAGCCCACGTCTACCTTTTACATATCTAATATCCTCTTCTTCTAAATAATCTTCTAGATACATACCCTTGCTTTTATGAATTTCAATTGTATCACCATTTATCGTAGAATTTTGTTCCAAAGAATCAATTAACTTAAGAAACTTCTTAAGCTCAATTTCTTCTAGATCTAAAAATTCACCTGATTTTAATCTATAATACTTCTTATTATCTCTAAAAGCATTTAATATATTTATTACCTCTTCTTTAGGGACATCATCTATTTTGAATTTAAAATCAAAATAATCATATTTCCCATGTTTAACATCAGCTTTAAAGCTTCCTTGGCTTATATTTTTAATAGCTGTAAAATCATCTGAATAAAATACTTCACCATACTCCTGTAATTCTAATACATCCTCTTTGAAGAATTTAAATATATATTCTTCTGATTTAAAGAATACAAATCTTTTATTTACTATTTCAAATCCTAAAGCCCTAAGCTTCTCTATAACTTTTCCTTCTTTAATAGTGTCTCTGTAAATTATCTTTTCTTTAAAAGTCTCAAAATAATTAAACTCATACTTATCATAGCATACCACTAACTTTAATGTTATTTCAGAATCTTTATCAAAATAGAACTTAAAACTTACAGGTGCTACTACAATTTTGTTACTAATACCTTCAGAAAGCGCTAAATCATTAGTTACCTTTTGCATAGCTGGTACTAATTCATTTAATACTCTTTCCTCTTCTGATTTTGTAAAGAAAATTGCATTACCATGGTTAAATGCTTCTAAATATGGCTTCAGCCTCTCTATTTGCCCTTCTGGAGGTAAATAGATACAAGTATCATACAAATAGACATCCTCAGTGTCTGCTAAAGGTTCAGGAATACCTCTAGGTGCCTCAAGCTTTAACATATTAGCTACTTCTCTTAGATTTAGTGGCAATGGTATTTCATCTTTAATAATTTCAGTTTCAATTATTCTAGAATAAAAACCTGATCCTAAGTAAATCCTATGATTAGATACTATGTCTATAAATTGTCTTAATAGAGCCTTAGGTATTATTATTTGTTTCCCATTTACAAATCTTTGCTCAACCTTTTTAAAAGTAGTTCCTGATAAATCTATATCTTTCAATAATTCTATAAATTTTATTAACTTTTTATCTGAAGCACTTAACTTTTGCTTTCTTATGTCAAAGGTAAAGTCTTTTCCATAATTAATAGGTATTCTATTATATAAAGCTACTAAAAATCCATCTATATCCTTTAAAGCATACATCTTATTTGACTTAGTACCCATTTTACCTATTTTAAATTCAGCTGCTATTTTACCCGTCCAAGATATCTTTTTAAGTATTACTTCAAACTTTAAGTATTCTCTATCCTCTTCCTTGCCTAATAAAAAATCTAATAAAGAGCTTTCTGTTGCTCTTACTAATTCTTCCTTACTCTCTATTAAACCTAATTCATTTTTTATTTCAGGATTACATTCAATTTCTTGAAGTAATTTATAGAAGCTTGCAGTTATATGTTTGCAAACATAATTTTTATTTCTTGATTTTCGTTTCTCAAAATCCTCACAAGTACATTCTGAAAATTCTACTTCTTTACTATTCTTGTTTATATCTAACTTGCATCCATATTGATTAAATAAATCTTCAGATATAACAGAACTTACAATTTCTATCTTTTCATCATCAGCATTATATGTAATATCTGAAATCAAATCATTCTTTATAATTCTATCTGCATAGCTTTGGTTTTTTCCACTAGTGCTTTTCTTAAAACCTTCTAACAATGCTTGTTTTATCATATATATTCACCTGCTCTACAAAAATTAAGTATATTATAGCATTATAATGTTATTGTTCATAGTTTTTATACTCAAAGTATAGAGAATGCATTATATGTCAAAATATAAATAGATACATATATTGATAATAAAGAATCAAAAAGTTAAGATTTAGACATTAACTCATAAATAGTTAATAAAAAAAACTTAACCCATAGGTGAAATATATGTTTAAAGTAGTTATTTGTGATATACAATCATCAAGATTATTAAAAAACAGATATGCTATTCAAAAGAAGCTTATAAAGACAATAAAGCAATGTAATATTTTATTTAAAGAATGGATAATATGTGACTTTAGAATTACTGCAGGAGATGAATGGGAAGGCTTATTAACACAAGATGCTAAAGAAGAGGAAATATTAAAGTTCTTTAAAGATCAACTTCCTTCTTATATAAATTTTTATACAGGTATAGGTATTGGAAGTTTAAGTATTAATGATTTATCCTTACCTGTTAATTTTTTAGATGGAGAAGCTTTTATTAATGCTAGAGAAAATTTAAAGAATAACAAAAAACTTAAAAATATATATTCATAAAAACATATATTTTAGGAGCATGATAAGCTAGAGTAAACTAGCTATACACACTCCCCCAATTATAGCTATAACAAAACTTAAAAATGTACCTATTATATAGTATTCAGAAAAACTGTCATTATCAAACTTTTTATATCTAGCTATAGATTTTAAGGTTAATACTAAAGCTATAGCAGTAGCATGCTTTAATACTATTCCCAAAATAATAAAGATCCTTTCTAATATGCCTATTAAGAATCCTCCACGACTTGCTTCATTATTGGAAGTTGAGCAAGGTAAAGTTTTTATACTATTTAATAAAAATTTAGAAAAATAAGCTGCTTCAAAAGTACTTATTAGTAAAATCAAGATTATTCCTAAAATTTTTTCATGTATACAGCTAGTATAAGGTATATATAATACTAATTTATAAATATCATCTAGCGTATAGTTATATAATACTCTAAAAATAAGCATAAGAGCTAATATATGCATTATTTGATCCAATATAAAAACTATAAAATTAACCCTATCTTCTGTTGTATCTATAGAGAATGTACCCAAATGAATTTTTTCAAATAGTTTGTTTATTAAAGATTCTATAATCTTTGGTAAAAGTATAAGAACTGGCTTTGAAATGTCTATTAAAAAGTGAAAAATAAAACAAGTTAATATAAGTAAGAATTGCTTGTCCACTATTACGTATGAGGTTATATTCAGTATTAGCATTAATATATAAAATATAAGACTATGAATCAGACTGTGAATAACATTAAATATACAGGATCTTTTTATTCTTATGATTCCTTCATATTGTAAAGATAATCTTCCTTTAGCAATTGTATCTGATTGAAATACAAAGTCCCCAAGTATATGAGATATAAGTGAGAGTATAAATATTGAATTAATCAATAAATACTCTCCTTGCTCATGTTAAAAATATATAAACTTAATAATTGCTTTATATATTTTTTATTATTATTAAAGACAAAATATTCAGCTGCATTTAACTTCTGTGAAATACTAGATTTAGAATTTGCAACTCCTTCGTCAACCATCTTGCTATAGGACTTCAAATTTTCATAGAACAAAATCGTTTCCAGCTGTTTGGGAGTAATCTTATTAAATAATATTTCTGTATTTTCTATAAGTACATTTATTATATTATTTAAACTACCAACAGTTGAAGCCTCTTCATCTAATGATGTTAAGGCAACTTCTTTAAAAGAATCTTCTTCCTTAAAAAAGTAACAAGGATTAGCCTTAAAAAAAACTTTATTTAGTTTTGAATTAAGATTGTTTCCTTTTCCCTTAGCTATATTTAATGCTTTTCTTGCATATATAAATGCTTCTCCATCCATTTCAGAAGTAGTATTATATATTTTAGTGCTAATAGTTCCAAAACCTATACCAGAATAAGATTTAATGTTTAAACTTTGCAAGTATATATTAATTTCATTTATTATGTTGTAACTCTCTTCAGGTGATTTTAATATAATCTGCCACTCATCTCCTAAAGTAAAAGTAATATTAGTTGCTAATACATCGGAATATTTTATATTAAGTTCATCAAAATATAATTTCAAAGAATCTTGAATGGATACTCTATCTTTTAACTTTCTAGACCCTACAATATCCATATTTATTACACTATATATCACTTTAATTCCTCTTTTCAGTAAAATTAATTAAATTTTTAATAATGTTTTAATTACATACTTATTATTATAATACAATTTGTTAAAAATATACACACAAATATAATTTTATCCATAAAAAATGATGTGTCCAATATTAAACTCAATAATCTTACTTGACACATCACTTTTAAAAAACTTTTATGTTAATATTATTCTACTACTTCACCTAGTAAAGAGAATGGTTGAGCTCTTTTAATATGAACATTAACTAATTTACCTACTAAATCTTCTGAACCTTCAAAATTAACTAGCTTACCATTTCTAGTTCTACCCATTAACTTAGTTTCATCATTCTTACTAGGACCTTCAACTAAAACTTCTACAGTTTTGCCTTCATAGATCTTATTTCCTTTTATTACACCTTCATTTACAACTGAAACAAGTCTATTAAATCTTTCATGTTTAACTTCATCTGGAACTTGATCTTCCATCTTATCAGCTGGAGTGTGATTTCTTCTTGAATATATGAATGTGAACGCTGAATCATAACCAACTTCTTTTACAAGACTTAAAGTATCTTCGAAATCTTCATCTGTTTCTCCAGGGAAACCTACAATAATATCTGTTGTTATTGTACAATCAGGAATCTCTTTCTTAATCTTGTTTATTAAGCTCATATATTTTTCTCTGTCATAATGTCTATTCATTATTTTTAATATTCTATCAGAACCACTTTGTACTGGTAAATGAATTTGTTCACAAAGCTTGTCACATTCCTTAATAGCCATTATAACTTCTTCTGTTAAATCTTTAGGGTGTGAAGTCATGAATCTAACTCTTTCAAGACCTTCTATCTTATTAACTCTTCTTAAAAGTCCTGCAAAGTTTATCTCCTCTTCTAAGCCCTTTCCATAAGAGTTAACATTTTGGCCTAATAGAGTAACTTCTTTGTAACCTTTAGCTACAAGATCCTTAATTTCATTTTCTATATCTTCTGGCTTTCTACTTCTTTCTCTTCCTCTTACATAAGGAACTATACAATATGTACAGAAATTGTTACAACCATACATTATAGTAACAAATCCTTTTACTGAACTTTCTCTATCTACAGGAATTCCTTCTACTATTTTAGTTTCCTTATCTAATATTTCCTTAACTTGAACACCTTCAGTTTGTACTCTATTTAAATATTCTGGGAACTTATATGCATTATGTGTTCCAAATATAATATCAACGTATGGGAATTCTTTTAATATTTTATCAGCCATACCTTGTTGTTGCATCATACATCCACAAATTCCGATAATAAGGTCTGGATTTTTCTTTTTAAGTTTCTTAAGATTACCTAAGTTACCATATACCTTGTTTTCAGCGTTTTCTCTAACACAACAAGTATTAAATAATATTATTGATGCTTCTTCCTTTTCTTCTGTTCTTGTATATCCAATGCTCTTAAGCATACCTGAAAGCTTTTCTGAATCCTCTTCATTCATTTGGCAACCGTATGTTTGAATAAAGAAGAATTTTTCTTTTGCATTTTCATCTATTTCTAATTGTTTAAATTGCATTTTTTCGTCCTCCTAAAATTAAAAGTCTTTACACATTATACAATATAAACTTAATGTGTGTAAATATATAAAAGTAGGCTCTTAGTGTAAAATTACTGTAGGAAAAAAATAAAAGAGACTAGCTCCGTATGTTATTATTAAATTACAACCAAAAAAAAACATACAAAGGAGCTAACCTCATGAACATTATACAACAAGTAATTGAAAAAATCACTAAGGACTATTATGAAGTATTTGAAAAAACAATAAAAAATAAAGAGACTATAGGCG
>SVCL01000107.1 GCA_015058405.1 Clostridium sp. | reverse complement strand
TGAGTATATAGAAATCTTTTACAATACAGTAAGAATACATAGTCACTGTGGATATTTGTCGCCAAATGAATATGAAGATAAATATTACTCAGAAAATATAAAAAATGCATGTTAACTATAAAAAATATAATAATATAATAATATAATTTATCCGAATTTAATTTGTACTTTTTCTTGACATAGTACCAGTATCATTTGGATGAGCTATTAGAGTTTCATCATTGTAATAAAATAGTGGAACGATAAGAATAGGAGCTGTTTGAACATAGTGAGTTCTCCTATTCCGTCACAGTATTTTATTACAATGATAGAAACTTCTTAGCGAAATCCAATAGCATACACGGATGCAAATATCTATATTCTTTTTTGAGAGTTACCACAACACCTTAACTATTAGCAAACTGGCTATTGTATAGATCACAATAGAATCCACCTTTATCTAGTAATTCTTCGTGTTTTCCTTGTTCGATAATCTTACCATCTTTCATAACAATAATAAGATCAGCTTCTCTAATAGTAGATAATCTATGAGCAACAATAAAGCTTGTACGACCTTTCATCATTTTATTAAAAGCTTTTTGTATATAGATTTCAGTACGAGTATCTATACTACTTGTAGCTTCATCTAAAATAAGCATAGGTGGCTTACTAAGCATTACTCTGGCAATACATAATAATTGTTTTTGACCAGCAGAAAGATTTCCACCATCGTCAGAAATTACAGTATCATATCCATTAGGTAATTTCTTTATAAAAGAATGAGCATGTGCAGCTTTGGAAGCTTCTATAACTTCATCAAGTGTTGCATCCATCTTTCCATAAGCAATGTTATCTCTTATAGTACCTGAATAAAGCCAAGTATCTTGAAGAACCATACCATATAAACCTCTAGTGCTTGTTCTAGTAATATCATCAACATTAATAGAATCAATAGTAATTTCACCAGAGTCTATATTATAAAATCTCATAAGTAGATTTATAAGAGTAGTTTTACCACAACCAGTAGGCCCTACTATAGCAATATTATCTCCAGGTTTTACAGAAAGGTTAAAATCTTTAATAAGTTCTTTTTCTTTTGAATAAGAAAAAGAAAGATTTTTAATTTCTATATTACCTTGGCAGTTTTCTATAATAGATGAATCATCTTTATCGGCAATCTCTTCTTTTTCATCAATAAGTTCAAATACTCTAGAGGCAGAAGCTAAGGCAGCTTGAAATTCAGTTATAACACCTGATATTTCATTAAATGGTTTAGTATATTGGTTAGCGTAAGATAAGAAAGAAGATATCTGTCCTACAGATAAATTACCCTTTATAGCACTTAAGGCACCAATTATACCAACAAAAGCATAAACTACACCATTAACAAATCTAGTACATGGATTAGTTAAAGCAGAGTAGAATTGAGCTTTAACTCCACAATCATATAGTCTATTATTAATTTCTTCAAAACCTTTTTGGGCTTCATCTTCATAAGAAAAAGCCTTAACAACTTTTTGGTTTCCTATAAGTTCTTCTATATATCCAGATAATTCTCCCTTGATATTAGATTGTTTTTTAAACATATCATGAGAATGTTTGGCTATAAATGAAGCAACAAATAGTGATAAAGGAGTAATTAATATAACTACAAAAGTTATAGAAATATTAATTGAAAGCATAAAAAATATAGTTCCTAAAATAGTGATTATACCAGTAAATAATTGAGAGAAACCTTGAATAAGTCCATCTGAAATTTGATCAATATCATTAATAACGCGACTAATAATATCTCCATGAGCATTACCATCTATATATTTAAGCGGTAATTTGTTTATCTTATTAAAAGTTTCAATTCTAATGTCTTTTACTGTTTTATAAGTAATTATATTATTGCATCTAGTCATAGCTAATTGGAATACAGAACATAACAAAATGCTTATTGCTAAATACATTAATATAGGTAAAAGTTTATCATAATTAACTTTGCCAGATGATAATACTTGATCAATAGCTTTACCTATTAATACTGGATTTAATAGTGTGAAAGCAACACTTATAATTGCACTTATAAATGATAAGATTAAATAACCTTTATAAGGTTTTATGTAACTTAAAAGTCTTTTTAAAACTGAGTAATTCATTATCTTTTAACCTCCTCAGCACTTAATTGAGAAAGACAAATTTCTTTATAAACATCACAAGATTTTAATAATTCATTGTGGGTTCCAATGCCTTTAATTTCACCTGAATCAAATACTATAATCTTATCAGCGTCTTTTATAGTAGTTGCTCTTTGAGATACTAGAAGTACTGTTGTATCTGTTGTTTTCTCTTTTATAGAATGTCTAAGTTTAGCATCTGTAGCAAAGTCTAAAGCACTAGCACTGTCGTCTAGTATTAATATTTCTGGATTAGAAATAAGTGCTCTAGCTATAGTAAGTCTTTGCTTTTGTCCACCCGAAAGATTCTTACCACCTTGACTTAGAACTGTGTCATATTTATTGGGAAGCTTATTTACAAACTCTGCACCTTGAGAAATTTCTAAAGCATTAGCAATATCTTCATCAGTAGCAGCTTTATTTCCCCAAAGCATATTTTCTCTTAACGTACCAGAGAATAGTACAGCTTTTTGAGGCACTATACCAATTTTTCTTCTAAGTTTTTTTAAATCATAATCTTTAATATCAATACCATCAATAAATATAGATCCTTTTGTAGAATCATAAAATCTTGGAATTAAGTTAATGAAAGTGGATTTACCAGAACCAGTACCTCCAATAATTCCAATAGTTTCTCCCTTGTTGATAGTTACGTTAAGATTACTTAATGATTCTTCATTAGAATCTTTATATGAGAAAGAAACATTTTTAAATTCTATCTTAGGACTATTTTCAAGTATCTTATTAATAGTTTTTTCATTGTTAGTAATAGATGGCTTTATATCAAAAACTTCATTAATTCTCTTTGAAGAAGCAGCAGCTTTATTAAAGAGAATTACAAGGTTAGCCACAACTACAAGAACTAGAGAAAGTTGAGTCATATAGTTTACAAAAGCTATAAGTTCACCTTGAGTAAGATATCCATTATCTACTCTGATTCCTCCAAACCAAAGAATTGCTACAATTGCAAAGTTTAGTATTAATGAGGTAACAGGATTTAAAAGTGCAGAAATTTTACCTACAGAAATAGAAAGTTCACTAAGGTTTTCGCTTGCATTTTTGAATCTAGCTTTTTCGTGTTCTTCTTTAGAAAATGCTTTTACAACTCTTACGCCTTCTAAGTTTTCACGAGTAATTAAAGAAATTCCATCTAATTTTTTTTGAATAACTGTAAAGAATGGAATTGACTTTTTCATTACAAAATAAAGAACCATTGCAATAAGTGGTGCAGCAATAAAGAAAATTAGAGATAATTTTAAATCTAAAGTCATTGCCATTATAGTTGAGCCTATAAGTAAAAAAGGCGCTCTAACAGCAAGCCTTATAAGCATAGCTACAGCTGTTTGCACTTGGTTAACATCATTAGTAATACGAGTTATTAATGATGGTGTACCTATAGTATCAATTTCAGAGTGAGATAAAGTGTTTATGTGCTTGAATAAGTCATTTCTGATATTTGTTCCAACTCCTTGAGAAGCCACTGATGCAAAATATTGACAAACCAAGGCTGAAGCAAGTCCAACAACACCTAATAATATCAGAACACCTCCAAGTTTTAATACTATACCTATATCCTTGTTAGCTACGCCAACATCAATAATTTTGGCCATAACTAAAGGAACTATTAGTTCGAAAATTGCTTCTAATAGTTTAAAAACAGGACCTAAAATAGCTTGTTTCTTGTAGTCCCTTAAATAGGAAAATAATTTGAACATATTTTTTCATATCCTTTATTGTTTATTTTTGTTTTACTGGATATTATTATATCATGGAGAAAAGTAGATTAAAAATATAGAGTTTATATGGAAAGTATATGTTTTTTATATAGGAGAAAAGAAATGGATATTAAAAGATTAAAGTATTTTGTTACCATAGTAGAAGAAGGAAATATAAGTGCTGCAGCAAAAAAACTTCATATATCTCAACCACCATTAAGTAGTCAAATTAAGCTTTTAGAAAAAGAGTTAAACCTTAAGCTTATGGAAAGAGGCCCTAGAACTATAACTCTGACTAGGGCTGGAAAGTTATTATATAAAAGGGCGAAAAATATACTAGATCTTACTGAAACTACTAAAAAGGAATTGGAGGATTTAGAAAATGGTCTTGAAGGAAACTTTGCTCTTGGAACTAATTCTTCTTCAGGATCAGTTTTACTTACTAAAAGGATGATAGAATTTCATAAGACATGTCCAAGAGTGAATTTTCAAATTCATGAAGGAAATACTTATGAATTATTAGAACTTTTGAATTCAGGTATAATAGAAGTTGCTATAGTAAGAACACCTTTTAAGATGGATAATGTTAAGGGATTTTTTTTAGAAGAGGAACCTATGGTTGCTGTAATGAGTAAAGATGACGAGTGGAATTTTCAAAAGGAAAGTTTAAAACTTAATGATATAGAAGGAAAGCCAATAATAACTTATAGGAGGCTTAAGGATATTATAATTTCATCTTGTAGTAAAGAAGGATTTAAGCCTAATATATTTTGTGAAAATGATGATGCAAGAACTTCACTTATGTGGGCAAGAGCAGGACTAGGTATTGCTATAGTGCCGAAGTCAGCATTAAATCTTATAGGAAGTGAAGGATTAAAATATAAATTTATAGATAATGATGATTTAAAAACTAGAATAGGTGCTGTTTGGAGAAAAGATAGGTATTTGTCAGCTATAGCTAGTAGTTTTGTAGAAGTATTCAAACAATAGAAGAAAGGAAAAATATAATGAGAATAAATAAACTTCTTAGTAATTATGGGATATGTTCAAGAAAGGAAGCTAATAATATAATTAGAGATGGTCGAGTTATAGTGAATGGCAAGCTTTGTTTTGAAGGACAATGGGTAGAAGAAACAGATGATATCTTGCTTGATAATGTAAAGATTCAAAAAAAGGAAAGAATATATATTATTTTGAATAAACCAGTTGGTGTTACTTGTACAGCTGCAAAAGAAGTTGAAAATAATATATTAAGTTTTGTGGATTATGCAGAATATATATTTCCAGTAGGAAGATTAGATAAAGATTCTCAAGGGTTGATTTTATTAACTAATGATGGTGATTTGGCTAATTTGATTTTAGAATCAGAAAACCTTCATGAAAAAGAATATATAGTAACAGTTGATAAACCTTTTGATGATGAATTTATTAGAGGAATGGAAAATGGAGTGGAGATATATAAGGGGGTAGTAACTAGACCTTGTACTTTAAAAAGAATTAATGAAAATACCTTTTCTATTACAATAACTCAAGGACTTAATAGACAAATTAGAAGAATGAGTAAGGCATTTGGCTATAATGTTAAGAAACTAGAAAGAATAAGGATTTTGAATATTAATCTTGATGATTTACCATATGGAAGTTGGAGAAAGTTAAAAGAAAGTGAATTAGAAGAACTAAAAAAGCAAATATAGTTCGAAAAAAGGTTGGGAGATTAAATTTAATGGTGTTTTATAGATAAAAGTATCTCTATAATTATTTGCAAAATTTGGTTATAATTAAATTGATGTTTTATTACAAACTTTTATAAAGGAGAACATTATGAATAATAATTCCAATAAAGATATACAAAGTGAATTGAAATATAAAGAGATAGAAGAAGATAATAATAAATCCTATAGTAGCTTCTATAAAAAAAATAAAGAATATCTAATATGCATAATCATAATTTTTATTATGTTAATTGGAATAGGAATAATTATTAATATTTTAACTGTATCTGTTCCTAATAATGAACAAATTAAAAGCTTACTTTTAAATAAAGAATTAAATATTGAAGAGAATATATATAATATATCTGAAGAAAATTTACAAGAGATAAAGGTAATTAGTAGAGTTACTGATAAAAATGTTTCGGATTCTGTTTATTTAAAACTTGTAATTAATACGGATGGAATAATATATGAAGCAAAAGGAACAGTAAATTTTAAATATACTGATGAAGGATGGGTATATGATAGTAGTAGTAAGTTTGATAAAATCAAAAAAAACTATACTGAAGTAGATTTTAAACAAGTTATTACAAAAGATATAATAGAAAATGGTATAAGCTGTAAGATGGGTACCTTTATTCCTAAAAGTTTTATAAGTAAAGTAGGAAATATAAAATTTACAGGGGAAAGTTATAAAGAAAATAGAGAATTTTCAGCAGAGGTTATTTTATCTAATGGAGCATGTATGCAACATTGCAATATTAATGCAGAAACCGATTATAATACTGATACTTCTAAATGGAATTTGATTAATATAGATTTAGAAGCAAATAATAGAATAATTAGAAGTAATCAAGTTAATGAAGAAAGTATAAGGAAAGAAGTCTTAGAGGAAATATTAGATGGAGGAGTTTTTAATTTAGATAATTCTTTAAATATTAAGAATGAAGTTATATATCCTAAGGCTGAAGATATTATTGAGCTAAATATACTTGAATATGTAGTTAGAGAAGATAATAGTATAAGAACTTCAGTTGCTGGTAAAATAAGATATAAAGATGAAGAGGTTCCTTTTGGTGGATTTGTAAATATTACAGGAAGACTAAGTCTAGGAGTATCTAATAATAGTAAGGATATAACTTTATATAAAGAGGAAAAGATTGATAGTAGTGAGTATGATGAGAATATAGATGTAAGCGTAAAGAATTTGGCACCTAGATTTTAGGAGTATTCTATTGATAAAATTTTATAGAAATATTAATTTTATCTGGAGGTTACTCATGTATCAAAAATTAGATAATACTACTTGGGAAAAATATATAAATGAATAT
>SVCL01000106.1 GCA_015058405.1 Clostridium sp. | reverse complement strand
GCAAATACACGTTCAATTGTTTGACTTCGTAATTTATATATTTCCTTGGACCCAATTGTATGTCTTATATCTTCAACTTCTTCCATATACTCTTCCCAAACATGACGACAGACTACTTTTTCATGGGTTTTACTTTGGGTGCATTGTTGGAGTTTTTCCATCATCTATTATTTGCTTCGCAATCGCAGGAGTTTTATATCCTGAATCAACTACTATGCCTTTTACATTACTATGTTCTTCAACTATTTTATTATAGACCCCATAAAAAGAAACCGAATCATGTACATTACCAGGAGCAGAAGCTTCAATAACTTCATTTAACTCATTGAGCGGATGCCAAATATATATTGAATCATTACTATTTTTATTAGAACTACAGGGTCTATGCTTTCGCGACCGTAAGGCTTATATAAATCTCTTACTTCATCATAAATAAGGTCTAGATTTATTGCTGCATCTAATTTTCTAACTAAATGATTTTTAGGAACAAGATTATCTATACTTAATAATTCTATTTGATTTCTATCTGCTTTCTTTTTAACACCCATCATATTGAAACACCACCTTATTAGTTAATTATATTTTAACATAAAAATAGACAACTATCTTCGAAAACGAAGTTAGTTGTCAACAGTCTGAAGTGGATTAAAATCCACTTTTTATTCCAAACCACTTTCTTCAAATTTTTCAGTAAAGTTTTTCATTAATTTATTTGCAGTCTTCTTGCATAAAACTGATATTAAAATAGAAATTATAATGTAAACTAAAAGACATCTAATATCTCTATATAAAATACTTTCTACTACTCCACCAATTGATTCTCTTAAAAATGAAATAGCATATGTAAATGGTAAATAAGGATTAAGTGCTATAAAAAAGCTTGAAGTTAATTGAACAGGGAATGTTCCTCCTGATGCAGCTACTTGGAAAATCATTAAAATAATAGCCACAACCTTTCCTACATTTCCAAATACAGAAACTAATGAATAAACAACAACAGAAAAAACTATTGAGGTTAATATCATTCCTGCAAAAAATAATCCTTTATTTAAACAATAAATTTTCAAGTAATACAAATCACCTAATGCAATAATCATAGCTTGAATTATTGAAATAGAAGTATATGTTAACAGTTTACCAAAATAAACTTCATTTGGTTTATAATCTCCCTCTGTTTCAACAGATAATATAGAAACCAAAAATGTTAAACCTACCCAGCATGCTAAAGTACTATAAAAAGGAGTCATTTGAGATCCATAATTACCCATTGGGAATAAAGTTTCTTCAACTACGTTAACTGGATTTGTTAAAAAATCCACTCTACTTCCAACTTGATTTTTTACTAACTCAAGAACATCTGAAAGTTCTTTACTGTTTATTGCCTCATCAATTTTTTTTGTAATTTCTACGATTTTCTCTTCTGCAGTTGGTAAAACCTCTTTTACTTCTCCTACTACATCATTCCCCTTTATTAAAACTTCATTTATTCTAGATACCATATTAGATATATCAGGCAAATCCTCTTCTGCCTTACTTAGTATATTTTGTAACGAACTTAATTTAGTTGCAATATTATTAAATACATTATTTAAATTAGGATTTATCTTATTATCAAAATTATTATAAATAGAATTCACTGATTTAGATATATTACTTGAAACAGACTTTAAATCTTGAATTACCGATGGCTCTGCTCCTTGCCCTTGCTCTATCTTATTCTTGACTTCTTGAATCCTTGGTTTAATATTAGTTAAGTTATTTCTTATATTTTGTATTTGTATTAATATCGGATTACCATCTCCTAAAATCTTTAATGATTCTTCTATAGAAGCTAAAATATTATCTAAAGAATCAATTTTAGTTAATATATTTTCTAACATAACAGGTACTTCATTAGATCCAGCATTTATTGCTTTTTCTAGTGCATCGATGGATGATAATATACTTTCAGAAATCTTTCCTGCAATTCTTATATCCTCCTTAATTGCTGGTGATACCTCATTAAATGAATTAGATAGTTTTTTGTTAAAGTCCCCCATAGAAACCACAACACCTTTAAGTCGTGATAGAATCCCATCTAATTCAGGTATTGCATTTTCTACCTTATCAGTATAACTTTTAACCTTATCAATTGCATCTCCAGCACTATACACGCCTTCATTTATCTCTCCAAAATTATCTTCTATCTTATGAAGTATAGTAGATGCTTCAGAAAGCTTAGGTAATACAGTATCTTCAAATTCAATTCCTAACTCTTTAACTATATTAAGTGCTGCTTCACTTGTTGTTCTTATAACTTTATCTTTTATATTACTTTGTACCCCTGTTACACCTTTGATAGTTATTTTAGGAGCTATGGCATTTATCTTTTCATTAACCATATACTTAATTTCTGCCTTTTTTACATTTTCAGTTATTAATGAAGCAATATTTTCAGAAAAATTTTCTGGAAGAATAATAGCAGCAAATACCTTTTCATTATTTAAATCATCACTTGCTTCCTCATAACTTACAAATTTCCATCCCAATAATTTATTTTCCTTTAATCCATCTGTAACCTTATCTCCTAAATTTATCTCTTTATCATTAATAATTGAACCTTTATCTTCATTTACTACATCAACAACAATTCTACTTGTTGCGCTTTCTGAATAAGGATCCCATGAAGCTTTTATGTTAATCCATGCATACAAAGATGGTATAACACACAAAGCTGCAATTACTATTAATACAACATAATTAGTAAATATAATCTTTAAATCTCTTTTATATATTTTAAAGCTGTTTTTAATCATATTACTATCTCCTTATTTATTTTATTCATGAATATTATTTCCCTAAAAACACCAAAATATATAAAATTAATTTTTTACAAAAAATAGAGGACCTAGTACTAAATACTAAATCCTCTACTTAAATACTATATTGTTATTTTGCTAAAATTTTTAAATCTACTACTTTATTATTATCCCCAAATCTGCTTCCTATTAACCCTCCATCTTTTGAAAAATTAGAATATTGGCTAGATGATGATATAACAGCTATACCGTGAGTATTTATAGTTCCATCACTATTTCTCCATACTTTATCAAAATCAGTTCCAACACTTGGAATGCTTACACTTACAAAATCAGAAGCTTGAGTTCCTTTAGGAATTACAACTCCTCTACTTGTAGATGTACCTGTATTTACAGCTTGTGCATCAGTTACCTTATACCATTTACCACTATTATTTAATATTAAATGATCTCCAATAACATTTACAAATTTGTCTGAAGTCTTACTGTTAGTTGTATATGAAATACAATTTGATACAACTGCATCTTTACAACGATAAAGACTGAAATTATTCTTCTTACCACCTAGGTTATTTTCAAAGGCAGTACAATTAGTTAACTTAAGCGCTGCTGGATTATTATTATCAGTAAAACCATGATGTAAATTTTCAATAGCCAAACAATTAGTAACTACATGAGGAGTAGGTACTCCAGATCCACCTAACTTAAATCCGTTACCATCACAATTTGCGTTAGTTATTCCTGCTTCAGTTTTACCGTTTCTCATAGCAATACAATTGCGAATTGTTACTACTCCAGTAGAACCTGTAGCTTTTTTTGCAAATAAGTCCCATCCATCATCACTATTATTATAAGAAAGACATCCATCAAATACATTACCATCACCACAAGTTAACTTAGCTGCAAACCCATCTGCATTTTCATATGTTGCAGGATCGCAGTTATTTCTTGATGTACAGTTTAATATATAGTTATAGCTTGGCCACTCATTATAATCAGTAACTGCTGCACTTCTTCTACTAATTTGTAACCCTGTATCTCTATTTCTATCAAAAATACATCTTTCTATAACATTATGGCTTCCTGATAACATCATTCCATTATCAGCAGCTCCTTTAATTGTTAAATTAGATACATACCAGTAGTTCCCGTTTAATTGAATTCCTCTAAAATTAACCGATGTATCTTTCATATTATAAGGTTCTGAAGAAAAATCTAAAACTACTTTAGCACCCTTACATCCTTTTAAAACATTGTATGCATTTTCTTTACCACTATTTGATATAGTAATTTGTTTATCTATTTTATAAGTACCTTCTTTTAATAATATAGAAGAAGCTTTTCCCTCATTTACTTCCTTTAAAGCCAAATCTAAAGACAATGGATTTTCAAAACTACCATCAGCACTACTTGAAGATGTTGGAGTTGCATAAACCACATTATGAAAAGCATTATCATCTAAATCTACTAGTGAACTCCTCATGCCTGTATTGGATAAAGCTCCTGCACTCGGATTTACTTGTGCGCTAGAATCTTTTTGTTCAGATGGCACAGGAGTCGAAGGTGTTTTTTTATCTTTATTTACATCATCATTTTTAGAAGTATCCTTAACCTCTATCTTAGTATTATCTTTTTCTGTATATACTACTGAGTTTCCCCCTATAGATACTACTGAAGATTTATATGCTCTAATCTTTTCCATCAACGCTGTATTTACATGATAGTCAGTATCATCAGCTTCTGTAAACTTCCATGTAAAATCTCCACCATTAACTCTACCAGCATATTTAGTTACTACAGAAGCTACATTTTCAGGTGCATCTGGCGAATAAGTATACATACTATCAGCTGTATCAAAATTATTATAAGTGGTGCCTCCGCTTATAGTCTTATAACTTTCTGGAACCTTTTCATTTCTTGAAAATGCTAAATATGCATCAAACGAAGTTTCATTTTGTTGTGCATAAATTAAACTTGCAGCACCTTCCACCTTATTGTTATAAGCTTTTATCATACCACCTGCTTCACCAGAGAAAGTACCTTTATCACTCAACTTATCAGTTCCTTGCATTGAACTCATCATAGGATTTTTACAGTTTCTAAATGCATTAGCTTCTACAAAAGCAGAACTTCCTTTAGTAACCCCTACTCCATATTTAGCATTTCCGTCAAAATAGTTATTGTAAATATGAACAGTACCAACTCTTATACGTGGGTGTCTTGAATCAGAGTGATCAAACCAATTATGATGATAACTTACATGAAATTCTTTTGAATCTCCCATCCCACAAAGTGAACATTTTCCAGAATCATAAAAATGATTATAAGCAACAGTTACATAATCTGAAAATCCTTTTACATCACAAGATCCATCGCCTTTAACTTGATCCTTATCACTTCCTGCCTTTCCATAGAATATATCATTATTATGTACCCAAACATTCTCATTATTTGTATCAAGAGATATTCCATCATCAGGGAATAGCATAACACCTAAATTTCTAATTTCTACATTATGAGCATCCCTTACTAATACCCCCCATCCATTAATAGTAGCATCTTCGCCAATACCTTCTAAAGTTAAGTTATAACATCCCTTTAATTGAACATATCCCTTAGCATTTATACCAGTAATATCTTCACTCTTAATTTCTCCAACCAAACGAATTACAAGTGGACGCTTATCATATCCTTTTTGTCTTTTAGCTAAAATATCAGTAAGACCTGTACATGTTGTAGCCTTTCCTTTGGCGTTAGTAATTACATCTAACTTTACTGTATTTACTGTATTAGCTGTTATGTAAACTACTTGAGCATCTTTTGCAAGTGTTCCATCATTATTGTATCCACCCGAAGCAGTTCCCATAGGAGATTCTTTAGAAAAAGCAAACCCCTCTCTTGTATGTGATTTTACCTCTACTTGTTTTGTAGTTGTAAATCTAGAAGTATCTTCTTTACCATTTACTAAAGGTACTACCTTTAAAATATACTTTCCTTCCTTTAGTCCTACTGCATCTGCTCTATAATATGATGAATATTTTCTTATCAACTCATTATCTAATTGTTTGTATTGTGAATCTGATTCATTAGAACCTTTATAATATACATTATAACCAGATACTCCTGAAATTGCTTTCCATTCAACTGAAGCAGTTTCTAAATCACCACTTGCTTCTAAAATATCTACTGAAGACTGTAAACTTCCATAGTCTATATTTTCTTGTGATTGAACTAATGCATTTACTGTTATTGTTTGTGGCAGTATCATACTTGATGTTATTGTAGCTAAAATTACTGTTTGTATAATGTTCTTTTTCATAAAATATCCTCCCAAACTTAGATAGTATACTAGTATAATATCACTTAATATTAAAAAATAAGCTTTTCTATCATAAAAAGGATATTTATTATCACAAATGGAATATTTCAATCTTAATATACAATTAAAGATAGTATTTTGCATTATTATGATTTATAAAATCTCATTGCATAGAAAAAAGTAGAAAAATCAAACTTCTTCTACTTCTCTAAAATTAATTTTATAAAAAACTCTCTATAAATTTTTTAACTTCTAATAAGTCCTTAAACTGCTTACTTGAATGATTAATAATATTATCATTAGCCTTAACTAAATCCTCAACATGAAAAGCACTAATCCCTGCATTGTATGCTGCTTCAATTCCAGCTGGAGAATCTTCAATAACTATACATTCTTCAACATCAGCATTTAACTTTCTTGCTGAACATAGGAATATTTCTGGATTTGGTTTTGATTCCTTAACATCATCTGCACAGATTATACAATCAAAGACATCTTGCAAATTATGAATCTTCAACTGCATCTCTAACTTTTCTTTAGGTGAAGAAGTTGCTAAAGCCATTTTATATCCTTTTAGTTTTAAAAAATCAAATAATTCTAAAGCTCCTTCTTTTACTGGTACCTTACCATTATCAATAGCTTCTTTTAATTTTCTATCACATTCTTCGAATATTTTCTTAGCTTCAAAGCTCTCTCCATACAAATTATATAACATCTTAGTAATACTATTTCTATCTCTTCCAATAAACGTTGTATATATTTCTCTGTTCATCTTATAACCATATTTAGTATACACTTCAATCCAAATATTCATATATACTCTCTCTGTATCAAAAATAACTCCATCCATATCAAATATAATTGCTTTATTATTCATTTTTATCCCCCGTTATATAAGTAATTTCACTCTATTAATATTATCCTATATTTTTATATTTTTGGGAACTTATATTTTTATATTTTTCTGCTTATTTCCTCATATTTGTGTTTTTCATGTCCAATATAATAAAATGTCTATTTCAAAAACATCATATGAATTTTTTAACAATATATGTTAAATTATAGATGTAACATTATATAAAAAGGATGATAATTTTGAATTACAAAGAAAAATATGGCGAATGGAGCTTAATATTAGTCAAAGAAATATCAGAAAAATACAATGTAAAGAATTTAGTTGTAACTGCAGACTTTGCAAAAAGTGAATCTTTCGATTTAGTTACTAAGGAAGTAGAAGGTTTAGATATTGGTTTAATGTCCTATGTAGCTTGCTTTCATACATTTGGAAAATTACAAGAAACTCCTTGGGAAGCTCACGAGCAAATGTTAAATGTAAATGTACTAACTTTCCTTAAATTTTTCTATCACTACATGAGAGTATTCGCCAATAATGACAAAGGTGCTATAATAAACATCTCTTCTTTAACTGGTGTATCAAGTTCTCCTTATAATGCTCAATATGGAGCTTGTAAAGCATACATATTAAAACTAACAGAAGCAGTTGCCTATGAAGCTAAAAACACTGGTGTAGATGTGGAAGTTATTGCTGGTAAAGTTAACAAACAAGCTGTTAAACATTGGCATTGTAATATGTCTTCAGATGATGTTGCTGCTTATATGGGTGCATTTTATGAAAAATAATTAAATACCAACAAAAAGCGTATTGAACTTATTATACATAAGTCAATACGCTCAGAACCATAATCATTTATCTAGTATAAAATAACTACCATCCTTAATATTAGTACTTTCATAACTAGTTGTAGCATAATAAAGCCATTTATTACTTTGGGATAACTTTTTACTTTCTTCAAAAAATCTTTTATCATTAGCTAATGCCATTACAACACCATTATTTTCAGAAGTAAATTTATCTAATATCTTTTTTATACTTTTATAGTAATCTTCATCATCAGTTTTACGAATATCTTCATATAATATTGAATCAATATATCTATAATTACCCTTTTGTAATAACTCAAACCCTCTATTTTGTATTATACTCATATTTCTGTAGGTAGCTTTTAATTCCTTAAAAAAGTTTATACAGCCTTCTTGTTGAGATTTTTTAAGCGTGTCTATATTATTTAACTTTATATTATTTTCATCTAAAATATACTCTAAACAATCAATATCATCTACTGTATCAATAAATACTCCATCATATTTATTAAATATTCGCTTTCCAACTAAATTAATAATCTTCTTTCTAAAGGAAGCATTAGTTATATCTCCTAATAAATTATCTTCCCAATGATTTATATATCTATTGTTAATCTTTAATTTTTCATTATTACTTATAGTAGCTATATACTCTGAATCATAGCTTGGTATCTCAACTGCACTAAAATATCCATATACCTTTACATTAGCTTTATGTAGTTCTCTTAATGCATCATCAGCCCCTTCTTCTAAAGGATTTATTATTACTAGATTATAAGTTTTTAATTTATTAATTACAACTTTAAAATCATTGCCATAATAAATAATATAATTTTTCATTTTTTTAATAGGATTTTCCGAGATAACTTTACTTGATAAGCATTTAACTCTATTAACAGGTATAAATTCATTATATTTAACAACTGATTCACTAACTAGCACAGTTAGACAAGCCAAAATCACCAATACAATTTTACTTTTTTTCATTAATTCACCCTTTCTATCTAGTTTTACTTTTATATACAAAACTTATTAATATAAATCTTTATAAACTTTATATTAATATAACGTTAAAATAAATACCACCCAAACAATCTAGTTAAAGGTGGCACAACATAATTATGTACTTTTGTAAAAAATATAATAATCTTAATATATTTTTATACACTTTTTATATCTTCTAAATTCATTTTTAAAATACCTTTAATTTTCTTTTTATTACTTCTTGAAAAAGTACAACTAACTCCTTTGTTAAAATATAAGATATTACTTTGAAAATCCACATTTGAAATATTTTCAATATTAGCAATTGTAGACGGTCTACACAATACAAATCTAGAATCTAGTTTTTTCAAAAAAGTATTTATTCCTATTCTTAAAGTATGTACCCCGTTTTTATGTGTAATTAAACATTTATGTGTTCCCTTAATCGTTTCAATAAATAATATATCTTCAAATAAAATTTTATCATAATTTCCAGATTCACTTGAAACGTATATGTATTTCTTGACCTTGTCTAAATAATTATAATATAAATCCACAAAACTTCTAAGTTCATGCTCTAGATCATCTTCAAATCGATTTATAAAATATAGTACACGCATATTATTTCTAAATATTGTGGTTGCTTTTTCATCACCGTTTGATATCAGTACAAAAATTGTATGTGAATAAGTAGTAGATAAATATTTTATAGTTTGTACCCAATCCCCATTATATATTTCTTTATTACTTATATCTGCTATAATCACACGCTCAGTACCATCCTCGCAAAGTTTTTCTAGCTCAAGAATATTCTTAGGATTTATACGAGAAATCTTTAAACTTTTAGTTTCTAAACTTCTTATAGAATAACTTAATGTATTCTTAATTTGTTGTCTAATGATCTCGTCTGTAGTAAAAATAGTAAATTCCATGTAAAACCCCTCTAAATTTTTATACTTTTCTAAATATTATTTTTTCTGTAGAATCAGATGATAATTAATAATTGTTCAAGATAAATAGTATTAATATCAAAATATTATTAACCAATATAACATTTCTAACTTTTGAGAGTTCCATAATTGAAAGCTATTTCTGCGAAAATCATTTATCACCCATAAATGACTTGATAAAAATACTAATTTATGAATAATTGCTTATTATACCTAATTTTCAGTTTTTTTCTTTATATTCTTTTTTATTCAACTCATTTCTTTTTTTTACATATTTATTATATTTTAAATCTTAGAGTAAAAGGTTGTTTTGGCATACGTTGTAATTTTTTCGACGTAGTTTGTTATATTAATACGTATAATTATTAGACAAAAAAAATAACAAGTACCTTTTGATACCTGTTATCTTTTTAAGTTTTTAACTTTTCAATTTATATTTAGTTATCTTTTTTACTAGTTAAATAAAGATATAAAAGTTTAACCGTATTTTCAAAAGCACTATAATGAGTTCTTTCCATTCCATGAGATGCGGAAACCCCAGGTCCTATAAGCGCTCCTCTTATATTATTTCCACCTTTTAACGCCGCACTTACATCTGAACCATAGAAGGGATAAATATCTACAGCATAACTTATATCATTTTCTTTAGCTAAATTAACAAGTTGAGTTACCATATTGTAATCATAAGGGCCTGAAGAATCTTTTGCGCAAATTGAAACATCCATTTCAGTACATGACAGATCCAAACCTATGCATCCCATATCTACAGCTAACATTTCACTTATATCCTCAGGCACATATGAAGCTCCATGACCAACTTCTTCATAAACAGAAATTAAAATTTTTGTTTTATATTTAGGTTTTATTCCTTTTCTACTTAGTAACTCCATTAAGCTAATTAAACAAGTTACACTTCCCTTATCATCAATAAATCTAGATTTTATAAATCCACTTTCTGTAATTGTTGTTTTAGGATCAATAAAAATAAAATCACCTGCTGAAATACCCAAAGCTTCTACATCTTCCTTTGAAGAAACTACTTCATCAATCCTTACTTCCATATTATCTGTGTCTCTTTTCTTTTTTGCTGCATCATCAAAAACATGAGACGCTGGGCTTGTACTTAAAAAAGTACCTGTATACATCTTTCCTTCTCTTGTTCTTATTTTACAATATTCAGCATCTAAAGTTGGTACTATAGGCCCTCCAAGTAATGTGAATTTTAATTTTCCTTCACTTGTTATTGATCTAACCATAGCTCCTAATGTATCTACATGAGCTGATAGCCCTACAGTTATATCATTATCTTGACCTTCTATAGTAATTATCCCACAACCTTTATTAGTTGTTTCAAAAGTATATCCAAAGCCTTCAGCTTTTTCTTTTATAACTTTCATAATATCAAAGCAAAATCCAGTTGGACTATCGAATGACAAAATTTCTTTTGCTGTTTTTAGTGTATATTCTTTATTAATGTCTAGTTTCATGTTTTGCCTCCTTACAACACTTAATATATTAATTATAACATTTATACTTTTTTTATCAAATAATCCTATAATTACACTTAATGTTCAAATTTAAATATCAATAAATTCCCCCTTATTTCTCAATAAAAAATAAGGTTGTCGCACAATTAAAAATTAAAAAATTTAACTTACAGTTTGTACGACAGCACTCAAATATAAAAATATAAATTTTTATATTTTTAAAAATTCATTTATGTCTTCTTCAACTACTTTCAATGATTTTCTCCAAAAGTTTGTATCATGTAAATCTATACCAACAATTTTAGCAACATCAATTAAATTATTATTTCCAGTAGCATTAAGTAATTCTTTATATTCAGTTGTAAACTTTTCTCCCTTTTCTAGATATATTCCATAAAGTCCTTTAGCAAATAAAAGACCAAAAGCATAAGGGAAATTATAATAATTAGCTTCTGCATCATAATAATGTGATTTCATAGCCCACATATAAGGATGAAGATATTCTGGATCTAAGCCATCCCCATAAGCTTCCTTCTGAGCTTCTATCATAAATCTTTTTGCATCTTCTACAGTAATAGAACTTTTCTCTCTAGCCTTAAATACTGCATCTTCAAATAAAAATCTTGAATATATATCAACAATAACTTGAGTACAATCACTAATTTCAGTTTCTAAAATGCTTAGAGCCTCTTCCTTGGTAGCATCCTTTAGTGCAGCCTTCTTTATAATAGTTTCACAAAACGTTGAAGCTGTTTCGGCAATAGGCATTGGATACTCAGCAGTAACAATTGATTCATCTTTTAAACAATAATCATGATATCCATGACCGAGTTCATGAGCTATTGTAACAACAGATCCAAAATTTCCATCAAAGTTAGTTAATATTCTACTTTCACCAATGGAATGAATTCCACAACAAAAAGCTCCACCAGATTTTCCTTTCTTAGGCATAACATCTATCCATGCATTATCGACTGCATTTTTTGCAAAATTGGCTAAATCATCACTAAATGTTTGAAAGTTCTTTATTATAAACTCAGTTGCTTCTTTGTAAGAAAATTTCATATTAGCATCTGATACAGGGGCATACAACTCATAAAATGGCAATCCATTTTTATATCCAAGCATTTCAGCTTTCTTTCTTAAATACTTTCTAAATGCAGGTAAGCTTTCCTTTAAAGCTACAAACATAGCGTCTAAAGTTTCCATATCCATTCTAGACTGTATAATTGTCATATCTAATGGTGACTTATATCCTCTAAGCTTAGATACATTTATTACTTCTCCTTTGATTCCATTTAAACAAGCAACCATTCCATCTTCAACTTTTTTGTAAGATTTAAGTTCTGCTTCATAAGCTTTTTTTCTTACTTCTTTATCTTGAGAATAAGCCATATTTACAACCTCTGTATATGGTTTTTCCTTTACAACTCCATTCTCCTCTATATCAACAGTTAAATTGCTCATTAAATTATCTCTTAACTTTAACCAAGCTACAGAACCTGTTTCACGCATTTTGGCAATAATATTTTCTTCTGCTTCTGACAACAAATACTTACTATTAGAAATTATCTCTTTCATGTAAAACTCATGCCTTTTTAGAAGAGCTGATTTATTAATATATTCTTGAATATTTTCAAGACTACTTATATATTTATTAAACTTTGTTTCTACAACTACAACTTCTGTTATTTTCGAATTTATCATATCAAGATATTTCATTGCCTCTTCATCATTAGTATTTACAGCTGTTCTTAAAGCTAAATAATTCCAAAGTTTGTCAGAAAAACTTAAATACTCTAAGTATTTTGTTAAATACATTTCTACACTATTTAATGCATTTTTATTATCCATATTAAAACTTTCAGTAAGTTTTTTTAATTCTTTTATTAATTCATCAATTTTATTAAAATCTCTTTTAAATTCCTCACTTGTGATACTTTTATATAATTCGTCTAAACTCCAATTTAATTCCATTTTTACGCCTCCTTCTTCCATATTATATATTTTTTAAGTATATTAATCAAATTATAATCTTTTCTACAGAATACAACCTAAAAAAACAAATTAATAACAATTATAAAATTTTCATTAATTATACTCACCTATTAACTAGGGGCTGTCGCACTAAAAAATAGTGTGAAGCCCTTTTTCTATGAAAAAAATTAAATCCTAACCTCAAAGAAGTTAGGATTTGTAGTAAAATATTTACATGACTAAAACAAATATTTTACATAAAAATTATACAATTAAT
>SVCL01000105.1 GCA_015058405.1 Clostridium sp. | reverse complement strand
AATCGAATGCTTCTGCGAATCCTCTGTTTGCTAATACTGTTGTTATAGCAGCTGTAAGTGTTGTCTTACCGTGGTCTACGTGACCGATTGTTCCAATATTTACGTGTGGTTTACTTCTTTCGAATTTTTCCTTTGCCATTGTAAATTCCTCCTTACTATTTCATTAATAAACTTTGCCTAGCGTTTTTTTATTGATTTGGAGCTCGCGATCGGGATTGAACCGACGACCTCCGCCTTACCAAGGCGACGCTCTGCCAACTGAGCTACGTGAGCAATGGCTATCGATTTCTTCTCAATATACCAATTATAAAGTTTACTATCAATCAATTTATTTGTCAATATAAAAATATCACTTTACATTCAAGCATTTCTCTAGTTTTCGCTTAACTCTTTGCAATGCATTATCTATAGATTTGGCATGTCTATCCAAATCACAAGCTATCTCTTGATAAGATTTTCCATCTAAATACGATGTTAATACTTCAAGTTCTAATTCTGATAATACATTTGATATTTCTTTTTCAATATGCATCATCTGCTCTTGACTTATTACCAATTCTTCAGGATCAGTTATTCTTAACCCTGAAAGCACATCTAATAAAGTCCTATCAGACTCCTCCTCATATATAGGCTTATTGAGTGATACATATGTATTTAAAGGAATATGCTTCTGCCTAGTTGCAGTCTTAATTGCTGTTATTATTTGTCTTGTTACACATAGCTCTGCAAATGCTTTAAACGAGGTTAGCTTATCTGGCTTAAAGTCTCTTATAGCTTTATATAAACCTATCATTCCTTCTTGATATATATCTTCTTTATCTGCCCCTATCAAAAAGTAGGATTTTGCTTTTGCCTTAACAAAATTCTCATATTTAGTTATAAGATATTCTTGTGCTCTAGCATTGCCATCTTTAGCTTCTAATACAATTTCTTCATCTAATTTTTCTTCAAACTCCGAATAATTACCAGCTGAATATCCTTTATTGTACAATTCTCCCCCTCCGAACTATGTCTAATACAAATTAAATTATACTCTAATAAAATCTTTCAAGTCAATTATTTCAATAACTTCTGCGCATTTCTTCAAGTTTTCTTAAGACATCCACATCAATATTATCTTGTAAATGATTTTTGTTTGAAATTTTAACTTTTTCAGTTTTTGTTCTTATGTTTTTTTCTGTATCTATTACTTCATTATAGAATTCTAAAGAAGACATTCTGACAGCACCTCTTTGAAAAATAGTTTGTTGTTCTAACCAATCTGATGTAACTACATACACCTCATACTTTCTTCCAACTTCATGTACATTTTTCTCTATATAGCTATCAGCAGTTTCTCCATCTTTAGTAAATATTATAGATAGATTTTTATTAACCTCTTCTTTATTTTCTATATTCCCTGTTACCTTATGGCCATCAAACACCAATATAACTTTAGATCCGCTATATACACCATAATTATGTAATATATTAATTAATTTTTGTCTTCTGCCTTGAAAATTATCATTCTTACCTTCTTTTAAATTTGGCCAACTATTTAATACATTATATCCATCTATAAATACTATTCTCATGAAGTCCTCCTTACTTGAATTACTTCAGTCTTCCCTTTAGTACTTCATACATCATTATACCACCTGCTACGGATGCATTTAAAGAGTTAATTTTGCCAATCATTGGTATTTTAACTAATTTATCGCACTTTTTTAGTGTAAGTCTAGAAATTCCTTTTCCTTCACTACCTATAATTAGGACACATGGACCTGAAAAATCAACTTCATAGCTATATTCTTCTCCATCTATATCAGCTCCATAAACCCATAAACCTTCTTCCTTAAGTTCATCTAAAACCGTATTTATGTTAGTCACCTTTGCTAGCTTTACATGTTCAATAGCTCCAACTGATGATTTATACACTGTAGAAGTTATTCCAACATTACGTCTCTTAGGTATTATTATTCCATGTACACCACATAATTCTGCAGTTCTTATTATTGATCCTAAATTATGTGGATCTTCTAGTTCATCTAAAACTATTATAAATGGATCTTCACCCTTTTCTTTAGCATCATTTAATATATCTTTAACCTCAAAATATTTATAAGGAGTAACTCTTGCTATTACACCTTGATGAACAGCATTATTGCACATTGAATCTAGCTTTTTTCTATCTACTTCTTTTATAACTAACTTTTTCTCCTTAGCTATCTTAATTATTGTTTTTACAGATCCCTCCATAGGACCTTTAGAAATGTAAAGTGCTTCTATAGTTCTATCACCTTTTACAACTTCCATTACTGCATTTCTTCCAATAATTAAATCTTCTCTTTCTTCTATATTACTTTCCACTTTGCTAAATTCTCTTTTGTTTTCTTTTTTACCTTTTCCTCTGAATGACTCTTTTTTCATCACAAAAACCTCCACAAATTAACTAATTACTTCTACGCTTTTTTCAAAAATAAATTTTAATCTTTCAATTTCATTAGTCAAATATAAGTACCCTACTAATGCTTCAAATCCAGTAGCCATTCTATAGTCTCTTACATCTGCATTTTTAGGTACAGTTGCAGACTTAGCATTTCTACCTCTTTTGTAAATGTACTCCTCTTCTTCTGTTAGTATATCCTCTATTTCATGCATTATCAAAGCTTGACTTTTAGCTTTTACAAATTTTATAGCTTTAACATGTATCTTATGTGCCGATAAACTTATATTAGATGTTAATATATAATTTCTTATAAAAACTTCATATACTCCATCTCCAATTAAAGCTAATTGCAAAGGATTTAGCTGTCTAGCTTCTTCCTTTGAAAATTCTCTTATTTTAAAATCATCTAGCATCTTTTTCTCTCCTTTAAATAAGGGCTACAAAATTTATTGTAGCCCTTAAAAACATATTATCTAAGCTTTTTTCCATCTTACGCCTTGAGGAGTATCTTCTAAGATAATTCCTCTATCTTTTAAATCATCTCTAATTTTATCTGCTAAAGCAAAATCTCTATTTTTCCTAGCTTGTTGTCTTTGTTCTATTAACGCTTCTATTTCATCTTCAAGACTACATTTTGTTGTCTTTTGAAGCATTCCCAATGGTTTTCCTAATTCTCTAAGTAATTCTAAGGCCTTAGTTAATAGTTCTTTTGATGAATTAATTGAAACATTTGTATTTATATCTTTCGATAATTCAAATAGTACAGTTATAGCGTCAGCTGTATTAAAATCATCATCCATTTTTTCTATATACTTTTGTCTATATTTATCTAATGATTCTAGATATTTTGCTTCTTCTGATGTCATAGCCTCTACTGAAACTTCATCTAAAAGATTTTCTAAGTTTCCTATAGCATTATATAGTCTTTCAACTGATGCTTTTGCAGAATCTAATAAATCCTCACTAAAGTTTATTTGAACTCTATAGTGAGCTGATAGCATTAAGAATCTTATTACATCTGCATCATATTTTTCTAAAACTTCTCTTGCTGTAAAAAAGTTATTTAATGACTTAGACATCTTTTGATTATTAACATTTACGTATGCTGAATGTAACCAATAATTCGCAAATGTTTTTCCTGTTAATGCTTCACTTTGTGCAACTTCATTTTCATGATGTGGAAAAGCTAAATCCATTCCTCCAGCATGAATATCTATTGTGTCTCCTAATAACTTTTTAGCCATACAAGAACATTCTATATGCCATCCTGGTCTTCCCATCCCCCAAGGACTTCCCCATGCTGGTTCTCCTGGCTTTTGTGCCTTCCATACAGCAAAATCCATAGGATCATTTTTTCTTTCATCCACACTTATTCTTGCACCTGCTTGTAAATCCTCTAAATTTTGACCTGATAATTTACCATAGGATTCAAACTTTTTAGTACTAAAGTATACATCTCCATTTACTTCATAAGCATATCCTTTATTAATTAATTCACTAACAAAATTAATTATTTCTTGTATATATTCAGTTGCTCTTGGATTTACTGTTGCCCTTTCTATATTTAAGGCATCTGCATCTTTATAATATTCAGCTATAAATTTATCTCCTATTTCTTTAACAGTAGTATTTTCTTCATTAGCCTTTTTTATCATCTTATCATCTATATCTGTAAAGTTTTGGACAAACTTAACATCATATCCTCTATACTCTAGATATCTTCTTATAGTATCAAAAACTATAAAAGTTCTACCATTTCCTATATGGAAGAAGTTATACACTGTAGGTCCACATACATACATCTTAACTTCTCCCGGCGTTATAGGCTTAAACTCTTCTTTTTTTCTAGTTACAGTATTATATAACTTCATTCAATACGCCTCCTATATTATTTTATTTTTATATTACTTTGTTTTTATATTTTTATATTATTTTATTTTTATATTATTCTTTTCAAATTCTTCTCTTACTCTAGTTAGAACATCTTCTATTTTAACTAGTTCATTATCTTGTTCACTTCTTAATCTGAATTCTACTAAACCTTCGTTTATTTTCTTTCCTACAGTTACTCTCATTGGAATTCCCATAATTTCAGAATCTTTAAACTTAACTCCAGCTCTTTCGTTTCTATCATCCATTAACACTTCTACTCCAAGTTCTTGTAACGAATTATATAAATCCTCTGCTATCTTCATTTGTTCTTCATCTTTTATGTTAACAGGAATTACTGATACATGATATGGAGCTATTGATAACGGCCATATTATTCCGTTTTCATCATTATGTTGTTCTATAACTGATGCCATTGTTCTTGTTACACCTATACCATAACATCCCATAACAAATGGTTGTTCTTTTCCATTTTCATCTATAAATGTTGCTTTCATAGCTTCAGAATATTTAGTTCCTAACTTAAATATATGTCCTACTTCTGTTCCTCTTGCTATAGTTATTTCTCCACCACATGAAGGACATTTTTCTCCTGCAGTTATATTTCTAAAATCTCCAACTGTTCCTTCGAAATCTCTTCCGTAGTTTACATTCTTTAAGTGGAATCCTGTCTTATTAGCTCCTACAACAAAATTATACATCTTACTAACTTCTTCATCTACTAGTAATTCATCTACCTTTAATCCAATAGGACCTGCAAAACCTATTTTAGCTGATGTTGCAGCATAAACTTCCTCTGCTGATGCCATATCTAAATTAACAATTCCACCTAATGCGTTAGATACTTTAACTTCGTTAACTTCTCTATCTCCTCTAACCATTACAGCCACTATTTTACCATCTGCATTAAATATCATAGTTTTAGCAAATTTCTTTTCAGTTGTATTAAAGAAGTTAACTAATTCTTCTATAGTCTTAGTATTTGGTGTTTCTACTTCTTCAACTTCTAATAGATCTTCTTTTTCTGCAACTTCTACTGTTGAAGGTGCCTTTTCTATGTTTGCTGCATAATCACAACAATTGCAGAATACTACATCATCTTCTCCTACTTCTGACTTAACCATGAACTCTGCTGAATTAGCTCCACCAATAGCACCTGAATCTGCTTCAACTGCCTTAGCATCTAAACCACATCTATTAAATATCTTTACATAAGTTTCATACATTTTATCAAATGATGCATCTAATCCTGCTTGATCCTTATCAAAACTATAAGCATCTTTCATAACAAATTCTCTACTTCTCATTACACCAAATCTTGGTCTTCTTTCATCTCTATACTTAGTTTGAATTTGATATAAGTTTACTGGTAGTTGTTTATATGACTTAATTTCATTTCTTGCTATGTCTGTAAAAACTTCTTCATGAGTTGGTCCTAAACAGAAATCTCTATCGTTTCTATCTTTAACTCTAATCATTTCTGCACCATATACTCCCCATCTTCCTGACTCTTGCCATAATTCAGCTGGGATTAATGCTGAAGCTAAGAATTCTTGAGCTCCTGCTGCATTCATTTCTTCTCTAACTATGTCTTCTATATTCTTTAAAACCTTTAACCCTAAAGGCATATAATTATACACTCCTGAAGCCATCTTTCTCATCATACCAGATCTTAGCATTAACTTATGGCTTGCTATTTCTGCTTCTGCTGGCACTTCTCTAAGTGTTAACATTAACATCTTTGACATTTTCATAAAAAATCATCCTCCTAAAATTGTTTTTTCCAATAAAAAAAATCCCCCCTATATCTTAGGGCGAATTTTGCTCGCGGTACCACCTAAATTTGTTCTCAAATAATGATAACGGTTTTAAACCGATAGTTTTTACCTATAGCTCGGAAGCTGGTTCAAAGTCTGGTTGAAAATCTTTCAGCCTCCGGATTTTCTCTCTGCAAAAGGCGACCTCTACTATTCTTCTTCATAACTCTTATAATAAAATTTTCTTTCATTATACCGTTTAGATAAATTAATGTCAATATTGTACAGAATATCTATTTACATAGATATTCTGCTATTATTAAATCTTCTGGTGTTGTTATCTTTATATTGTTATATTCACCTTCGTAAATGTATACCTTATTGCCGAAACACTCTGCTACCATTGTATCGTCTGTAACCGGTATATTGTTTTCTTTAACTCTTTCATGACACTTTTTTATTATATTAAAATCGAATACTTGCGGAGTCTGAATAGCCACTAATGTATCTCTATCTAATGTTTCTTTTGAGAATCGCTCTTCACCAATTACTTTTATAGTATCCTTTGGTTTAACTCCTGGTGCTGCTGCACCGTAATTTTTAGCATATTCTATTCCTTCTTCTATAATTCTATCTGAAACAAACGGTCTAGCACCATCATGTATAAGAACTATATCAGTATCCTCACAATTCATTAATCCATTATATACTGATTCTTGTCTTTCAAAGCCTCCTTCGACAATCTTATCTACTTTTAATGAATACTTATCTAGAACTTCTCTTTTACAAAATTCTATTTCATCTTTTGGTAATACCAATATAATATTATCGATTTTATCACACTCTATAAATTTCTTTATTGTATAATATAGAATTGGTTTTTCTTTTACAAGGATAAATTGTTTGCTTATATCTCTTCCCATCCTTGTACCTTTACCACCAGCTAAAATTATTGCTGAAATCATAAATTAAATTTTCCTCCTCTAGTTGTTCTTAGGTTTTGCAAATATCATTCTTCCAGCAGCTGTTTGTAAAACTGAAGTAACAATAACATCTATTTGCTCTCCAATTAATTTCTTACCATTTTCTACTACAATCATAGTTCCATCATCTAAATAAGCTACTCCTTGACTTGATTCTTTACCATCCTTAACCACATCAACTACCATTTCTTCTCCTGGTATTACTACAGGTTTAACAGCATTAGATAATTCATTTATATTAAGAACTGGTACTCCTTGAACTTCTGCAACCTTATTTAAATTATAATCATTTGTAATAACTTTTCCATGTAAATTTTGGGCTAACTTAAGTAACTTACTATCTACTTCCTCTATTTTAGGAAAGTCACCTTCCCAAATTTGAGTTTCTATACTTAATTCCTTTTGAATTTTATTTAATATATCAAGCCCTCTTCTTCCTCTTGTTCTTTTTAATGCATCTGATGAATCTGAAATATGTCTCAATTCATCTAAAACAAAGTTTGGAATTACAAGAGGCCCTTCTATAAAGCCTGTTTCGCATATATCAAAAATTCTACCATCAATTATAACTGATGTATCTAGTACCTTTGGAATTAATTTATTACTTACTTTAGATTTCTTATCTTTATTTCCATTACCTTTCTTTATATTTAATAGTAATGCTGTAATATCATCTTTCTTTTTAATCATAATATCAATTCCTATTATGGCAGCTATTAAATTTAAAAATATTACAATTAAAGGTCCAAGTATCTTATGAATATCAATAAGTGGTCTAGAAAACAAACTAGTTACAACAAGCGCAATAAATGCACCTATAACCCCATATAATATTTCTCCAACACTTAACTTTTGTATATTTTTTTCTACATAATCAATAAACTCCTCTATAACAGAATATATTTTAGGAGATAATAAAAACATAATAATACCCAAAACTATCGAAACAAAAAGCATAAATAATATTGATTGATATGATCCTGAGATTATATCAATATTTTGACTTAATTTAGACTTAAGTATTAATTCACCAATTAAATACCCTAATCCTATTCCTACTAATGTTAACACTACTCTTATTATTTTTTTTAACATCTCTTCACCTCCTTATATAATTATTGACATTTTTTAAACAATAAATCCATAAAATTATATATTAGATGTACTTATATAATTATAACACAGTAAAATTTACTCTAAAATGAATAATTATCAAATTTAATCAACGGTTTTTTAATACTTCTCATACTAAGTAATCTTTCTATTTTTATACCCCCTATTAATTTTTGCATTAATTGTTTATCATAATTATATTACAAGTTAAGGTTTTAATCCTTATATTTGCATTTTTTAAACATTATTACTATAATATAATTAAAATCACACCTTTTCTTAAAATTTAAAGGAGTTGATATCCAATGAAAGATATTATTTTTGACGAATTTCAAAATTCAGTAAACGATTCCTTACTGAGACATAAAAGTATCATAGATTTAATTTCTAAATACTCTGAATCTACCGCTAGAGTAAATAGAGCTATAGCAAAATCTGTTACAAATTGTGGTTGTATAAAAATAAATGCTTGTAAGCAAGAACTACCAAAGGATGATTCATTAGAAAATATGTCTAATTATTTAAGTACTCATACTGAAGGTCACTTATGTGATAGTTGTCGTGAAATTATTGAACGCGAAATGGGTAATAACTTATTTTATTTAACTGCATTATGTAATAACTTAGATATTAATTTATATGATATTCTTCTTAAGGAAAATAATAAAATTAATACACTTGGAAAATTTACATTTAGATAAGTCTGTTACTTATAGAACTAAATAAAAAATGCTGAACTCATATTAAAAGTACCCTATAGAATAATTAAAAAACTATTCTATAGGGTACTTTTCTGTATCATTAAATCAAAGAAATATAGTAGATACTTTATACTTGTTTGTTTAAATAAACTTGTTCATTTATTCTCTTTAATCCAGTTCTAATAGCTCTTGCTCTTGCTTCCCCAATTCCTTCAACCTTGTCTAATTCTTCTATTTCTGCATCTACAATGCTTGTTAAGTCTTTAAAATGCTTAATTAAGTTTTCAATAACATTAGACGGTATTCTAGGTACTTTACTTAAAACTCTATAACCTTTCGGCGATATTAATGTTTCTCCTAACGGTTCTCCTGCATAGCCTAATACTTTTCCTATTGATTCTAAATCCAACAGTTCTGTCTGAGATAACTTTTGTATATCAGAATATACATTATTCAAGTCTAAACCTTCTAATAAATAATCGCGTATTAAAAGTATTCCATCTCTTTCAATATGCTTTGTTAACTCATTTAATTGCATAGAAATAAGTCTTCCTTCATTTCCAAGTTCAAGTATGTACATTTCTACTTCTTCAACTATCCTCATAACCATTTCTGTTCTTTGTATAGCGGTTACTACATCAAATAAGGTAGTTAAATCTTGAAACTCTAATAAATTAAGATTATTTATTACTCTATCTAATACAGCAACATACTTTTCTAATGTTTGAATAGCTTGATTAGCTTTTTCTAAAATAACACTACTTTCTCTTAATACATATTTTATGTCACCTTTATATACTGTTATCATATTTCTTCTTTGTGAAATTGCAACAACTATATTACCTGTTTGCTTTGCAACTCTATGGGCTGTTCTATGTCTAGTTCCTGTTTCATATGTTGGTATAGATGAATCTGGTACTAATTGAGTATTAGCTGATATAATTTTTTTCAAATCTTTACTTAATATAATCGCCCCATCCATCTTAGCTAACTCGTAAACATAAGCTGCTGTATAATCAGAATTTATTATAAATCCTCCATCAGCTATTTTCATTATTTCTTCACTATCACTTAAAACTATTAGCCCTCCTGTTTTTGCTCTTAAAATGTTTTCTAATCCTTCTCTAAGAGCTGTTCCTGGACACATAATTTTTAATATTTCTTGTATTTCTGTATCCTTTTCTAACCTCATATATTCACCTCTTACATCTAAAATACCTTACCAATTACTTCTCTTAAGTTATTTACCCCTATTATATTTATATTATCATTTTTTATCTTTTCTCTGTTTCTATATGGTATAATTGCATATTCAAATCCCATTTTTTCCGCTTCATTAACCAACCTATCTGCTGAATTTATAGGCCTTATTTCTCCTGTTAACCCAACTTCTCCAATTATCATAACTTTAGGTAAGTTAATACCTTTATTTTTAACACTTGATAACAAAGCCATAGCCAATCCTAAGTCTGCAGTAGTTCCATCTATATTTAAACCACCTACTACATTTACGTAAACATCATGGTTATAAAAAGGTACCCTTAATTTTTTTTCAAGAACAGCTAATATTAAACTTAATCTTTGATTATCAATCCCAACTGCTGTTCTTCTTGGCATTGGTGCATTAGTTTGTGTAACTAATGCTTGGATTTCTACCAATATAGGTCTTGTTCCTTCCATAATTCCTATAACCACTGACCCATCTTGATTAAATGTAGTGTCTTCTAAAAACATTCTAGAAGGATCATATATTTCTACAAGTCCTTCTTGCCTCATTTCAAATACACCTATCTCACTAGTAGTTCCAAAACGATTTTTCATGGTTCTTAATATTCTAAACTCTTCTGTTCTTTCACCTTCAAAATATAACACTGTATCTACCATATGTTCAAGAACTCTAGGTCCTGCAAGCTCTCCTTGTTTAGTTACATGAGCTACTATAAATAACGGTATATTCTTACCTTTTCCTATTCTCATTATTTGATTTGAACATTCTTTTACCTGAGATACACTTCCTGGAGCAGAAGTTACTCCTTCCTTATATATAGTTTGAATTGAATCTATTATTACGAATATAGGATTTATCTCATCAATATACGCTTCTATAGTATCCAAGTTTGTTTCAGACACTATATATAATTCTTTAGCTGTTACACCTAATCTATCTCCTCTAATCTTTATTTGTTCCTCTGACTCTTCTCCAGATACATATAGAACTTTTCCATAATTAGACGCAATATTATTAGCTGTTTGTAGTAATAATGTTGATTTCCCTATACCTGGATCTCCAGATATTAAGGTTAATGATCCTTTTACTAATCCACCACCTAAAACCCTGTCTAATTCTTTTAGATTAGTTTTAAATCTTTCCTTTTCACCTGATTTTATATCTTTTATGCTCTTTGGTAAATTTTCAGGAAGAATACTTTTTGCAATTTTACTTTTAACTATACCTGTATTATCTTTTATTTCCTCTACAAATGTATTCCATTCATTACAAGAAGGACATTTTCCAAGCCACCTTGGTGATTCATAACCACACTTTTGACATGTAAATATAGATTTTATCTTAGCCATCTAACATCCTTCCTTTCTATCCTAATAATTAAATATTATCATGGTATTTACTAATTAATCATATCATAATACGCTCAACTTATTAATAGTACATTTTAAAAATTACTTACTTCTATTTATTATGCCCACAACTAACAATTTCTTACTATAGATAGATTTTAAGAATAAGAATATAAAATTCTCCACATACTAATTAAAAATACAATTGGAGATGATTTTATGCTTGATGAAAATACTGTTAATAATCTTAATATAGTTGGAAAAAATATTTTAAATAATAACTTATATTATAATTTAAGTGATAATTATGCTCCTAGTGTTACTTCTTCTGAAATGGATAATTTAATATTAAATTCTAACCTAGATGAACAAAAAATAATAAAATGATTCATATTTTATTTTTTCACATATTATATATTGAAATTAATTTTAAAACGTTGTACTCTTATTTTAAATAAATTTTATGGAGGTAAAACTATGGTTAAAGTATATACAACAGATGCTTGCCCTTGGTGTGTAAAAGCAAAAAATTATTTAAAATCTAAAAATATTGCTTTTGAAGAACATAATGTTGCAGAAGATATGACTGCAAGAGAAGAAATGCTAAAAAAATCAAAACAAATGGGTGTACCAGTTCTTGATATAAATGGAACTGTTATTATAGGATTCGATAAGCCTGCTATAGATAAAGCTCTAGCTGAATAGAGAATTAAAGGGAGTGTCGCATTAGCAATTTAAAAAATTGCTAATGGCACTTCCTTTTTGGATAAATATAGCTATTTGGAGTTACTAAAAAACTTTGATCTAAAATTTAACGCACTTTAATAAAGGTTCGTAAAAATATAATTTTTT
>SVCL01000104.1 GCA_015058405.1 Clostridium sp. | reverse complement strand
CTTTCGATTATTTATAGTAGCTTGAACACTTCTATTATAATCCAAAGGGTGAGTTTTTTTTGTATAACCAAATTATTATCCACCCGCATAGCAGGTGGTTTTATGTTTCGCATTTGCTCAACAGACTAAAGTCCATAATAAGAATTTCCCATGTTATCTTTTCTTACTGCTACTATACCTGTTTTTATTCCTTCATAAGAATTAATTGCAGATTCAACTTCTCCAAGTTCAACACGATAACCTCGTATTTTTACTTGATTATCTTTTCTTCCTACAAATTCAATGTAACCAAGTTTATTAAATATACCAAAGTCTCCAGTCTTATATATTCTTCCGAGCTTTTCATGTTCTACAAAGACTGCATTTGTCTTTTCTATATTATTAACATACCCTTCTGCTACACCAATTCCACCTATACAAATTTCTCCCAAAACACCTTGAGGACACAAGTTTCCCTCTTTATTTAGGATAAACATTTTTTGATTTGCTAAAGGCATACCATAAGGTATACTCTTCCAAGAAGGGTCAATATCTTTAATTTCATAATAAATTGACCATATAGATGCTTCTGTAGCTCCCCCTAAACTAATATTTACACTATTCTTAAAATGCTTTTTAATCTTTCCAGGAAGTTTCAATGATATCCAATCACCACTTAACAATACTAATCTCAATGTATCATTTTCATATTCTTCTTTAACATTATCAACTAATATTTGCATAGTTGAAGGAATTGAGTTCCATATTGTTACATGTTCTTCTTGCATTATTTTTCTAATATTACCTATATCTCTTTGATCTTTAATCTGCACTAAAGTTGCCCCTGAAGATAATGCTCCAAAAATATCAAATACTGATAAGTCAAAGCACATAGAAGAAAGTGCAATTATTCTATCACTAGAATTTATATTAAACTTGTCTATAATATCTAATATAGTATTACAAGCTCCCCTATGACTTATCTTAACCCCCTTAGGAACTCCAGTACTACCTGATGTATATATTACATAAGCCAAGTTGTCTATATTTGTACTTATATTAACCTTTTCTTTACTATACTTATCTATATTATTAGTTTCAAAATAATTCTCATCTAATATAATATTGCTTTTACTATTTTCTAAGATGTAGTTTACTCTTTCTCCTGGATATTCAGTATCTATTGGAACATACGCACAACCTGCCTTTAATATCCCTAGAATGTTAATAATAGTTGTATACTTCCTTGGTACATAAACAGCAATTAATTGATTATCTTTAACACCTATGTCTATTAAATATCTTGCTACTTGATTAGACTTTTCATCTAATTCTTTATATGTTATTTTATTTTTACCTTCAATAACCGCTATATTATCTTGAAACTTTTTAGCAGTTTCTTCGAACACTTCATGTAAGGTCTTTAATTCAAAATCTTTACCTGTATTGTTATATTTTTCATACTCTTTGCCTACAGTATTTTTTCTATTAATTCTATCTAATATATTAAATTTACTTTCCATTAACGCTCCTCCTATAATGTAATTAAATAATTAATAATTTCTATATACTCATCAAACATATCGTTAATTACATCTTTATCAAATAATTCATTTACATAATCCCAATTAATAACCAATTTTCCTCCTATCTCACCTGCTTGATGATCTAGATATACTTGAGGTGTTTGACTTAATCCCATTTTTGCTTCTCCGAACTCTGACCATGGATCACTTTCCCCATTAAATAACATACTAGTAAATACAATTGGCATAACTGGTTTTCCTATTTTATCATCTCTTATTGCTATTTTTCTAATAAATTCAACTCCATCATAATGTCTATGTTCAAGAGCACTTAATACTTCATTTTGAACATTCTTTACACGTTCAAAAAAAGAATCTTCGCTTTTTAAATTTATATCAATTAACATTACTGATGTAAAATCACCTACTATTTTTTCAACATCTTTATGGAATGGATATCTGTTAAATACAGTAAAATTAATTGCAAACCTATACTGATTACTCCAATAAGCTAATACTTCAGCAAATGCAGTACATAATAGTGAAGATGGTGAAACATTAATTTTTTTCGCTACTTCCTTTAATTTTTTCCAATCTTGTCTGTTATATACCTTCGATATCCTTGTGAAATGTGGCTTTTCAATTTCTTCTGGATCTACTTTATAAACAAGCTTAGGAGCTTTTGGGAAGTCTTCTAATTTACTTAACCAATACTTTTTATCATTTTCATATATTTTAGATTTCTTAAACTTTTGTAATCCAATCATATAATCTCTAAAAGTAATATCTAATGGTGGTAAATTAGCATTTAAATCTTTATAGTATCTCATCCAATCTGATCCAATTATTTGCAAGCTGCTTCCATCTGCAATTAACATATCAAATCCAATATATAGATAATTCTTTTCTTCACTTAGCTTTAAAGCTGTTACACCTATTAATGGCCATTGATCAGCTTTAAATACATGATGCGACATTTTATCTCTTTCTTCCTCTATAACTCTATTCTTTTCATTTTCATCTAAATTAGATATATCAATAACATCAATCTTAAATTTCACATCTTCTTTTAATATATGTTGAGTTCCATCATCTTCAACAACAGCTCTTAACATAGGATGTCTTTCAATAACCTTATTTAGACTCTTATTTAATCTATCAATATCAAAGCCTGTTTCAATTTCCATATAAACATGAGTACAAACTCCTCCCATATTAAAGCTTTCTTTTCTTCCTAATAAATAAGACATCTGAATATCTGTAATAGGGAACTTCTCATATAAATATTCTTCATCCAAAATAATTTGTGGATATTCCTCTTCTTCGATTTCTTCCTTACCTTCTAATAATTCAGCTACAAGGTAAATTGTATTAGCATCATTAAAATCAGTATAACTAATGTCTAATTTTAGCTTTTGATTAATTTGTAATACTATCTGCATCATAGCAATTGAATGACCACCTAAGTCATAGAATTTATCATGAATATCTATTTTCTTTAACCCAAGCACATCACACCAGATACTTGCTACTTTTCTTTCAAGTTCCTTATAATTTCCATCTTCTCTTCCGTATATCTCGATTGATTCATCTTTAGATTCATCAGATGTATCATAATTTAATTTACCTAACACTTTTCTTAGAGCCTCTTTTAAATCATCTGATATATCATCATTATTCATTAAATATTCTATCTTATCTAGGGTAACACCATTTTTTTCAGGTATATCTATCCAACACTCATTTTCTTCAAACATATATGTTGGAGCAGATATTTTTTTATATTTATCATTAAATATAAATTTCCAATTAATATCTTCACCATTCTCATAGGATTCTTTTATTTTATATAATCCCATTAGATTATCATCTTTATATTTTTTCTCCTTTTGTTTTGTCTCAAATACATCAAATCCTGCATCTATAATATCTTGCAATTTTTCCATAGCATCTTTTACATTTCTTACAATTATAGCCAATCTGCATTTGTACTTATTCCTATAAACTGCATATGTGTAACATAGATTACTTATATCTACATTCGGATTTCGCTCTAAGTATTTATAATTTTCCTTTATAGATTCCCATAATGAATTAATACTTTTAGCTGACATAACCAATATTCTATCTTCTTCTTTATGCTTTTCTTCCACTTCAGAAGGGGCTTCCTCTAAAATTAAATGACAATTAGTTCCACTAAATCCGAAAGAACTTATTCCACATCTTCTAGGTCCTAAATTTTCTTCCCATTCCGCTTCTTTATCTGAGAAATATAGTGGAGAATCTTCAAATATTATTTTTTTATTAGGTACATCAAAGTTTATACTTGGAGGTATGACATGCCTTTGTAAAGATAAAACCCCTTTAATTAAACTTGCAATCCCTGATACGGCATCTAGATGACCTATATTTGATTTTACACTTCCTATAGCACAGAATTGTTTCTTATCAGTAAACTTTTCAAAAGCATTTTTAATTCCTACTACTTCCATTGGATCCCCCAAATTTGTTCCAGTTCCATGACATTCAATAAAATCAATAGTTTCCGGATTAATATTTGCTTTTTTCCAACATTCCTCTATAACATCACTTTGAGCTAATGGATTAGGAGATGTTATTCCTACTGATGTTCCATCTTGGTTTATAGCAGATGATTTTATAACTGCATAAATATGATCTCCATCTTCTTTAGCTTTACTAAGCGGTTTTAACATTAATGCAGCAACACCTTCACCCCATACAGTTCCAGTTGCTTCATTATCAAAAGCTCTTAACTTAAATTTGCTAGATTCTATACCTATATCTTTTTCTTCATCATATACAGGCATTATATCTACTCTCACTCCACCTGCTATTGCCATATCACATTCATTATTTTTTAGCCCTTCGCAAGCCAAATGAACAGCAACTAATGATGACGAACAAGCAGTATCAATTAACATACTAGGTCCCTTTAAATCAAGCAAATATGATATTCTACTTGGCATAATAGATGTTAAATTAGGTGCAATCCCCATTTTATAAGATTGAGGTTCCACTTCCTCAATTATTCTCCAATAATTAAACCTAAAATCATTTGTATATCCTACATACACTCCTGTTTTAGTTGAAGATATTGACTCTTTTGTATAACCTGCATCTTCAATTACCTTCCATGATTCTTGTAATAGTAACCTTTGATGTGGATCCATCAATGCTGCTTCTTTAGGAGATATGTTAAAGAAACTATAGTCGAAATTTTCAATTCCATCAATATAACCTGATCTACCATATCTTACTGATGAATCATACTTATTTATATATTTTAAATAATTAGCACAATTTCTTTTCCTTTTATCACTTATTTCTGTGATACATTCTCTCTTATTAATGATATTATCCCAATAATCATCTACAGAATTTGCCTTTGGTAACCTTAAAGATATACCTATTATAGCTATATCATTATCTTTATATTCTATACTGCTTGATTTTGCTTGAACCTTTTCCTTCATTGCAAAGAAATTATCATTAATAAATTCTCCTAATTTTCTTACTGTAGGATAAGAATATAAGTCTGATATTTGTAGAACTATTTTCAACGCTTCTTTTAATTTATTATTAACTTTAGTTAATACTATTGAATCTCCACCAAGTTCACTTAAATTTTCATCAATATTAATTTCTGAAAATCCCATAACTTCATTTAATACTTTACAAATAACTTCCTCTATGTGAGTGTAATTAGAATCACTTCTTCCTAGTAGCTTAACTTTACTTTGCACTTTTTCAATATAGAAGCTTTCTTTTTCACTAGATGTAACTACTTTTTTAGGTACCTTAACCCAACAACTAAATTTATCAAATTGATATGTTGGTAAATGTACATTAGAACATTCACTCTCTCTATATATGTAACGCCAATTTACATTTGCTCCCTCTACATATAAATTACAAATCTCTTTTAATAAATCATAGTCATTTTTTGCATTCTTTATTAATTCCGATGCATTTTTTGTTAATGTATTTATTTCGCTTAAAGTCTTAGATTTACTATCTGACTCAGCTTTATTATTTGTTATTTTGAAATGACCTAAGTATACTCTTTCTATATCATAATTATCTTTATATCTTAATTTTTTTAAGCTATTAAATAATTCATCATAATCTTTAAATATTATTGCAACTCTATAATCATAGTGTCCTCTTCCAACATTAGAAGTAAAACATACATTTTCTTTACAATAATTCTTTATAATATGAAAACTTTCTATGTATTTATCAATAAGTTTTTCAAGGGAACTTTCACTTTTAGCAGACAAAGTTAATACATTATACTCATTATTTATTGATACTTCATTACTTTTAAGCTTTAAATTCTTTTCAAGTATCATATGTCCGTTTGTTCCACTTACTCCAAAAGAACTAATTCCACATCTAATAAAATCTTCTTGCTCTATATCTCTTAACTTATCATTTATATATACAGGTGAATTTTCAAAATCAACATTTTTATTTGGAATATCAAAGTTTACTAGTGGTGGTATTTGCTTATTCATCATCATTAAAACAACCTTTATAACACTAGCAACACCAGATGCATGAACTGTATGTCCTATATTAGGTTTTAAGCTACCAATAGCACAAATTTGATTTTTATTTGTAAACCTTCTAAATGCATTAGTTATTCCTCGTATCTCTATTGGATCACCTAATCTAGTTCCTGTTCCATGTGCTTCAATATAAGTTAATGTATCTGGATTAATACCCGAAATATTCCAAGCATCCACTAAAACTTCTTCTTGAGCTAATTGACTTGGTGTAGTTATTCCTGCTGACTTTCCATCTTGATTTAAGCAACTTCCCTTAATAACTGCATAAATATCATCCTTATCCTTTATAGCTTTCTTTAAAGGCTTTAGTACAATAACTCCTACACATTCTCCCCATAGTGTTCCATCAGCATTATCATCAAAAGTTTTTGTTTTAGCTGTTTTGGATTCAACACCAAGATTAGAATTATTTTTATTAGGTAGTACACTTAATTTTATACCTCCAGCTAAAGCCATATCACATTCATTGTTCTTCAGAGCTTGTACAGCAGAATGTATAGCAACTATTGATGATGAACAAGATGTATCGATTATCATATTTGGACCTTTTAAATTCAATATATACGAAATTCTACTTGCTATTACTGGTCTTAAATTTCCTGTCTTAGCTATATCCATAGATTCATTAGCTACATGAGAAATTATATCTAAATAATCAGAATCATCTCCATAACCAACATAGACCCCTGTTTTAGTACCATTTAATCTATCTCCACCATATCCGGAATCTTCAATTGCATTCCAAGCTGTTTCTAGAAATATTCTTTGATTTGGATCCATTAACTCAGCATCTTTTGGTGTAATATTAAAAAATTTATAATCAAACTTATCTATTTCTTCTATATAGCCTGATTTAGGGAAATTTATTTTTTCAATATCTTCACCTAAATACTTTAAATATTCCTTATTAAACCTTTCTCTAGCTTTAGGAATTTCTCCAACTGATTCAATACCACAACTTATATTTCTCCAAAATTCTTCTTTATTGTTAGCCCCAGGAGATTTAATAGCCATTCCTATTATGGCAATATCATTTACATCCTTTTCTTCTAAAACTTCTTCTTTAAATTCAGATAAATCTAAATTACTTAAATCTAATTTCATCTATTCACCTCCTTAATAAAAATTATTATTAATATAATCACTTATATATTTTTCTAATTCAAATGTATCAACAGCACTAATTACTTCACTTAATCTTCTTTGCTGCTCTAATTTATCCACCCTTTTAGTATCTAATGCTACCTTAACAAGATCTAAAACCTTATTACATAAACTCAAGTCATTTTCTTGTAAGCTCGCTATATTTTCTTGAATTTTTCTAATATTTTTACAGCTCTCAATAACACCATTTTGAAATTCTTGCTCGTTAGGATTTTTATTTTTAGTACAAGATATAGTTGCTATACATTTATCTATAAAATATCTTAAATAATCTTTTTCATTATCTACATTTTTTAAAATTTCTCTTACCTTATCGCTATCTTCTTCATTTTCAAAGGAAAAAGCCTCAATATCATTAAAGGTATTCTTAAAGAAATTTCGTATACTTTTTTTAGGTCCAAATTCAACTACTAGATTTATATCATCCCTATAGAAATAATTCATTATATCTACCCATCTTACCGGACTAACTAATTGTTTAACTAACTTTTCCTTAATATCTTTAACGCTACTATAAAGTAAAGCATCCACATTTGAAATCACTTTACTCTTAGGAAATGTAAATTCATACTTATCTAATTCATTCTTAAATTCCATAGCAGCATCTTTCATTAATATACTATGAAAAGCACCACTTACATTTAATCTTTTTACTGTTGCATTCTTTTGTTCAAAATATTCAGTGGCCTTTTCAATTTCTGATAAGTTTCCAGAAAGAATTGTTTGATTTTTACTATTATAGTTTGATACAGATATAATAGAATTTTCATTATTGTTCTTAAAACAATAATTTTCGATAATATCTTTATCTATTCCAACAACAGCTATCATACCACCTTCAATACAATTCTTTTCCATAAGTAATCCTCTTGATCTAACTAGCCTTAATGCATCCTCAAATTTAATTGCTCCAGAGCAAGTTAATGCTGAATATTCACCTAGACTATGACCTGCAAATATTCTAGGTTTTATACCAAATTCTTTTTTAAATACCTCGTATAAAGCTACACTATATGTTAATGTTACCGGCTGTAAATTTTGTGTCAGATTAATTTCTTGTTTTTCATCATAAAAACTCATTTTTGCTAAATCGAACTTTAATATTTCATTGGCTTTTTCATAAATTTCTTTTGCAATTTCAAAGTTTTCATATAATTCTTTTCCCATACCTACATATTGAGAGCCTTGACCAGAATAAACAACACCTAATTTGTTCATATATACCTCCACTTAATCAAATACAAATTCTTCATTAATCATCTTTAAAACAAGATCAAATTTACTTAAAAATCTTTCAAATACTTCTAATTTGATTTTAACTGTATTAATCTTGAAATTAACCACACCACTATCAACCCATATAATTACATCAGCATTAAATTTATTATCTACATTCTCTCCATAAGAAAATACAGTTTCTACTTCTTCAGTATCTCTTACTTGTACATCTTTTAAACATACTTCTGTATTTTGATTTAACTGTTTATTAATTTCCTTAACTATATCTTCAATTTCTATATCTTTAAAAGAGCTCAAAGATATATTTTTTATAGAATCTTGATTTTTATTTAATACAGAAAATTTGACGTAGTCTTCTTGTATGACTTGACCTATAAATTGAGTATATATTGCCATAATTAATTCATTTATATCTTGGTAATTTACTATCTTGTCAAACTTATCTATTGGCTTTTTAATAATTGAGTAATAATATTCATTATCATAAAGCTCTTGCAAAAATACTTTTTGTAATTTATTTCCATATATATAGTTAGCATTATCTTTTAAACTACGTGTTTCTATAAGCTTACTAAATTCTCTTGATGTAGGCGCTTCAAATATATCTATTCCAGAAACTTTTCCTTTATATATTTTTTCAATTTCATTATTTAATACTATTAATAAGTTAGAGCTTCCTCCTACTTCAAAAAAGTTATCATCTAAGGTTAAGTCTTTATCTGCTAATACTTTTCTCCAAATAGCTAACACATTATCTTCAATTGAATTATTTTCATTACACTCTATATCTTTACATTTTAATGAAACTTCTTTTATGTAATCATCATATTTACCTTCTAGATAGTTTTTTCCCAACTTAAGTCTTTGTAATTTTCCACTATCTGTTTTTTCAAGTCTATTAACAGGGATAATTTCAGATATATATATACCCATTTTCTTACTTACATGTACTTTTATTTTTTCAACAATGCTATCAAAATCAAATTTATCATTATTCTTGTTGTACTCAATAAACATACATATTTTGTCTGTCTGTAGTTCTTCATCAAATAATCCACATGCAGCTATATTTCCAATTAAAGTTTCTTCTACCTCTTCAGCTACTCGCTCAATATCATATGGGTAATAATTTTGACCATTAATAAATATTATTTCTTTAAATCTACCAGTAATCACCACATTGCCTTTGTCCATAAAGCACAAATCGCCTGTATTAAACCACCCATCTTCATAGAAAGCTTTCTTTGTAGCTTCTTCATTATTATAATAACTATCAATTACATTGATTCCTCTTACTTGTAAGTTACCTACATAAAAATCATTAAGTATATTATTATTATCATCACATACTCTTATCTCACAATTATCAACTACATAGCCACATGAAACTAAATTAATATAATTTGATTTACAACTCTCTTCTATTAATTCTACTTTTTGCCCAATATCTATTTTTTCTCTATTTACCTTATATGCCTTTAAAGGGCTTCCTACATCTGGAATAGATATTACTGATGTGGATTCCGAACACCCATAAGCTGGATATATTGTATTATTAGATAAATTATATTTTCTCATAGCACTTACAAATTGGTTACATAACTCATAATTTATAGGTTCAGCACCATTAAATACAACTCTTACACTAGATAAATCCCATTCTTTGTGTACAGAATTTGGTTCACATTTTAGAAAATATCTAAATCCAAAATTAGGTGAATATAACATTGTTGCTTTATGTTCAGAAGCTTTGTCCATCCAAATCATAGGATTCTTAACAAATAATTTTTTAGACATTATATATTGATTTATTCCCTTTAATGTACTAACCAAATGAACTGATACTAATCCCAAATTATGACTTAATGGCGCCCAATTTAATGTTACATCCTTTTCAGTAACTTCTTCTCTTTTAGCTAGAGCATTTACATGTTTATATAAAGATGTATATTTTATTGGAATTCCTTTTGGCACTCCTGTTGAACCTGATGAAAATTGTATCAATGCAATATAATCCTTATTTTTATAATCAAATATTTTAATATTTTCTGAATCTTCTTCAGGAATATCATCAGAAATATACCTTTCACTTAGTTCCTTTATTATCTCTTTATTATCATTGTTACTATATTCAACTAATCTTCCTAAGTTGTCTTTGTTAGTTAAATAATAAGGATTATTTAATACACTCCATATTCTAAATATTTTTGTGTTATTTTCATCATTTTCTCCTATATCTATAGGTACTGCTGTAATTCCACCTAATTGACAAGCCCAAAAAATTGATAAAAACTTTTCTATATCCTCTATTTGAAAAAGTAATTCATTTCCATTGTCAATTCTATTATTTTTAAAAACATTTAAATATTTACATGCATTCCTATAAATTTTACTATATGGAATAAATTCTTCTTTGTCTTCTGATAATATAACAGTTATTCCTCTATCATCTTTATTTTTATTTGATATAAAAATATCTATTAAGTTTTCCTTTTCCATTACAATCCTCCAATAAAATCATTTCAATAAAATTCTTTCAATGGTTTTTACCACCTTTTCTCTACTTGAATCAATAAAAAAATGTCCTCCTTCAAAGTTATAAATTTCACATGTTTTTTGTGTGGCATTCTTCCACAATACTAAATCATCACTTTTAATATTATCATTCATGCCATTAAAAACACTTATATCACATTCTATAATTGCAGTATCATCTTTACACTCATATTCTTCTATAAGCGTATAATCGTTACGTAAAATGTCTACTAACATATTTCCTATTTTTTCATCATACAATACTTGTTCAGAAGCCCCTCCCAATTCCAAAATCTTATTAATAAATTCATCTTTAGGTAAATCATGAATTTTCTCACCACTATACTTAGCAAAAGGTACTGAATTCCCTGAAAAAATAATATGTATAGGCATATTTATGTTATTTTCTTTTATTCTTCTGTAAATTTCATAAACTACCCAGCTACCCATACTATGACCAAATATGGCGTACTTATTCACATTATTACTCTTCAAGTATTGGGCTATATATTCAAACGAATCATCTGCCATTTGTTCAAAAGTAATATATTTTTTTTCTGATAATCTTGATCCTCTTCCTGCCAATTCTACTGGTACTATTTCAATTTTCCTATCTATAAATCTTTTCCAAGGTAAATAGCACCTGGCTGAACCGCCAGCAAAGGGTAAACAAAATAACACACACTTTTCCAAACTTTCCACTCCTTTTTATCTCTCATCTAAAAATTATACCATTTTTTGTATTTTTTTCAATATTATTGACTACGTTTATTACAATAATTATTTTTATTGAATTATCAAGTAAGCGTAAAGAATTTGGCACCTAGATTTTAGGAGTATTCTATTGATAAAATTTTATAGAAATATTAATTTTATCTGGAGGTTACTCATGTATCAAAAATTAGATAATACTACTTGGGAAAAATATATAAATGAATAT
>SVCL01000103.1 GCA_015058405.1 Clostridium sp. | reverse complement strand
TGATATATCTCTAGTTGTCATTCCGGTAGCATAAAGCCCTAAGATTTTATCTTCAATGCCATTCACAGAACGCTGGTGTTTAGGTACTATTCTAGGTTCAAATTCTCTCGACACGTTTCCCATACAAAAAACTCCTTCTTGCAATAATTTGTTATTTTGATTATTGCCAAGAAGAAGCTATTTTTATTCTATTTACACAAAATTTTTTATACGACCAAATTTATAAACCTTGCTATAGAGAAATAAATTTGTAGCGAGGTTTTACATTTTATGCTGTTTATTTTTAATAGATTTTATGAAACACCTAATTATTAGCACACATAAGATTCCAACTAGATATATACTATATATTTTTTTTATTCTATCTTGCCATAAATTAGTTGATATTAGTGGAATATATCCTGATTTCCATCCTTCTACGTTAAATAAATTTTTTCTGTTATAATCATTACTGGTAAAGTCTCCATATAAGGTTATTTTCATACTCTCTGATATGTCTTCATATAATGTTACATCTTTAAATAAAGTATCATTATATTTAAGAGCACCTTTATCGCTGACAGAATCTCTACTTTTTAATCCAAGCTCTTCACAATCTTCTATTAAAACAAATCCAGCCATTGATGAATATTGAACTTCTATTTTTGAATCTCCTTTTGTTCCTACAATAAATAAACTTTTATAAGGCCAAAAAGGAATTAGAGTAAATATTGTAATTAATAATAAAATTATTTTACTTATGCAATTCTTTTTCATTTCTCAATCTTCCTTCATTTTATTTGTAACTTTATTATAGCATTATTAATTGGATGGATGAGGAATGTAAGAATTTAATTCTTTTAGAAGTTGATATAGAAGAAACAGATTTAATTGAAATTCTAATAGGAGATTACATGGAGGCATGGATTAATAAAAAAATTAATCCAGATAAGTTGCATTATATGTCTGTTGCCAATGGAATGCTTCCAGTTTATTTTGATATTGGGCCAGTAAAGAAATTTGATAAAATACATCAGGAAGAAAAGCCAATTAAGTTATTAGAACAGATCCTTGATTTTGTAACAAAAAAAGATGAAAAAGTATTAGATCAATTTGCAGGAAGTGGAGTATTGGGAGAAGCTGATTAAATAAAAATTATGATAACATTTTAATTGAAAAAGATGAAAATACATATGAGAATGCATCACTAAGGGTTAAAAGAAAATTAAGATGATAAATACTTTCTGTCATAATGTCAGAAAGATAAATAAAGAAGTTTAAATTAATTTATACTAATTTTTGGAATAGTCATTTTTATAGTTTTGGAAGATATTAAAGGCTAAATGAATTATGTATATCCTAAGCCTTAATAAAGTTTGAGTTCAAAGGTATAATAGAATTGTATAAATAAGTGTATTACGGCATTTATTGTTTGTGGATTTATAAAAAAGAACATTAATGGCCTAAATATTTCCTATGGGTTAACTGAAGATGGTGAAAAATATTTAAAGCTTATTGATGGGGGAAAGAAATACATATAGATAAGTCTTATAAATGAATTTAGAATAAAGGAGAATTTAAATGGGGATAAATGAAGAAAAATTAAGGAGTTTTAGTGAAGATAAATATAATAGAAAGGTTGTAGCTGAAAATTTAACTAAAATAATAAGTGCAGAAGAAAGTTCTATGGTGATTTCATTAGATTCAGAGTGGGGAACAGGAAAAACTACATTTATAACAATGTGGAAAGATATGCTTGATAATGATGTTGAATATAAAGAGATGTTTCAAACATTATATTTTAATGCATGGAGTAATGATTATTTGAAAGATCCTTTAGTAGCTATATATTCAGAAATGAATAAACAGATAATTGAAAAGGATTCATCAATGAAAACATTAGGGGATAAATTGAAACCTATTTTTAAAACTAGTCTTGTATTTGGTGCTAAGATGCTTTCAAGGGGTATTTTGGATATTGAAAGTATTAATTTAGGAGAATATACTGAAAATCAATTAACTGATTTAGCTGGCAAGATAGGAGAGTTAAGTTTAAAGGAATTAGAAGTAACTAAAAATGTAAGAAATGAATTTAAAATTGCACTTAGTGAGTATCAAAAAGATATTAATAAAAAGATAATTTTCTTTATAGATGAATTAGATAGATGTAGACCAACTTTTGCAGTTGAGTTATTGGAAATAATGAAGCATTTATTTAGTATAGATAATGTTATATTTGTTGTATCTACTGATAAGGAACAACTATCTCATGCTATAGCTACTATTTATGGACAAGGTATGGATACAGTAGGTTATTTGAGGAGATTCTTTGACTTAGATTATAAACTACCTATGATTCTAATAAATATATATATAGAAAATAAATATAGTTGCATATTTGAGGAAAAATTTAATATAAAATTATTTAAGACTTTTTTAAAGGAAATGATGCTGGAAGAAAATTTCTCCTTGAGAGATATAGATAAAACATATTATTATGTAAAACTTTTAATTCCACTTATAAAAGAATTTAATGAAGATAAAAGATATACTGAAATTTATATTGCTACAATAAGCTATTTATATTCTATTTTAATAATAGCAAAAGTTAAAAAAACAGTTATATATAAAAAAATTATGGAAGGTGATTATGAAGTTAGGGAGATTGTAAATGCTTTTAAATCTATTAATCTTAATAAATATAGTAATAATGAACTTGAAATAAATGATTGGCATAATGAAGCATTGGAAAATTTGATAAGGCCTATATTTAGAATGTTTTTGGAATTAAATTTGAAATTTAGTAAAGGAGAAAATATGATATATATTCCGAATAAAGATTTTTTAGTAGGTATAAGAAATGAATCAGGTGAAATTGAAGATTTTAGTCGTGGTAATACATTTTCGTTAAAACAGTTATTTGATCCAGGTATTAATATTATTAATAGATTAAATTTTCTTGAAGGATTTACAGAGTAAAACTTTATTTGAAATGACCAAACTATTTTTAAGACGATTAGACTTTGTTTAAAAGCTATATTAATTACATTTTTTTAGAATATATATAATAATATCTACTTTAATTAAAAAATAAAAAGTAACGGAAAATTCCGTTGCTTTTTATTTTTTAATTAATAGCTAAATTAGTACTTTCTTAATATATACCTGCAACAGTTATATCTGATTTTTTTACATAACAAGTTATTGTTCCATTAGATGTATAGGCTTTTGTTTGGTAAAAGCCATTGTAAACAGCTGCATTTGAGTATAATGGTATAGTTTCACCTGACATGAAGTAATGATTAATTCCAGTTGAAGAATCAGGATTCCAGTAAGCACGAGTTTTACGATTAACAATTCCTTGACGAACTGTACTAGAAGAGCTAACACTTATAACATATTTATTATTACTATCTAAAGTTGCAGCGTTAGCAGATACAGCTCCTATGGGTAAATTAATTGTTACTAATCTCTTAGCTTTTGCTGAATTTGAAAGAGCTATGATTATTGAAAGAACTCAAAGCGGAAAAATTATAGCTAAAGGTAAACCAGGTTTTAAAGAAGGTAGAACTAAGAAGTTTACAGATAAGCAAATAGAGCATGCATTAAGTATGTTAAGTATAAATGGTGGAAATTGTAGCTAGAGTGAAGTGGAGGAAATAACAAATATAAGTAAGAGTACTCTTATTAGAGAAAATAACAAGAGAAAAAGTTGATTTTAAATGTGCTTTTTTATTCATATACAACCTCTTTGATACATATTTGTATTTTTGTTACATAAATGTATAATGGATTATAGAGGGAGGGGTAAAAATAAAAAAATATTTAAAAAGATATCAACATTATCTACAATAATTTTATTATCGTTACAATCAACAACTTTTGCAGTTACTAATAAAGATTCGTTTCAAGATACTGCACTTAAACTTATAAGAGGAATGGAATCTGATAAGATTATTGAGAAAAGTATTCTTAAAGTCTATAAATACTGAGTCGGGAGATGGAAAAGAATTTATTAGATCTATTGTTCCCTTTGTAGATGGTGAAGATGCATTAGATGTAACAAAAAAAGGAGGTTCCAAACCTGAGGGATTACAGCAAGGATTAAAAAGATATTTAACAGAAAAAGTTGGGTATTTAGGAAATGTAGAATTAAATGATTTAAGAAAAAATCGTAATCCGTCTGTAAATAAAATTAAGTCTGGACTTCCTTTTATACTTGGGTTATTTAAAACTCCTGGAAATCCTTATAATAATCATTGGGTTTTAGCAACAGGATATGTGTATAGAAAACCAGCCGAAAATATTGTATTATATTACAAAGTAACTGATGGCTGGGGAAGTGATAAGTCATATGTTAATGTTTCATGGACTGATTATATGGTTGCTATTTAAATAACTATATTTACGTTAATGGATAGGAGAGATTTTTAATGAAAAAAGGATTAATTATAGGGATAATTAGTATTTCAATTATATTTTTAATATTTTTATGTACTAATTACTATAAAGAAAGGCAAGTACAAATAATGAATGAACAAGAAAAACAAGAAGATATAGAAGATCAGTCTAATACAGGAGATCAGCCTAATACAGAAGAAAATATAGATATAAAAATGAATCCAGTATCTATATCTATTACTAAATATGGACAACCTATTTGTAAGAAAGATGTGCAAGGCGAAGATATTAATAAAATAATGACTTTTCTAAACTCAATTAAGCTTGAAAAAAAATTAGATGAAGGTTATAAAGGTTGGGCGTATATAATTACACTTAAAGATTCAAATGGTGAAATAGAAGAGTTGAGTGTTTTTAAAGATGAAATTGAATATGGCAAGTATTTCTTTAATATTGATCCTAGTGTAGTTGAGGAACTTGATAAAATATATAATGAGCTTAATTATCCAGAAGTTAATCCTTTAACTTAAATGTAAGAAGATAGTATGTAGAGTAACATCTATATACTATTTTTTTGGTGTGCCCAGCATGGGCGTGCACTAATCGGTGAAAGTCCGTAAACGGGGGCTGATAGTGCCAACTGTATAGCTTAAGACAAGGGTGTCCATCGCGAGGTGGAATCTGAAGGAAGTCAGCGGCAAAGCTTTGGTCTGAGGTACACGAATCACATTTGAGGCTTATGTCTATGGGTAAGCTTGCCAAACAAAGTAAAGCCCTATAACTATCCGAAAATAGACAGAGTAAATGTGGCAGATAGATGAAGTGAAAGTGCACGTTCTTACCTGGGGAGGTCTGATAATACATCAATAAGTAGATGAAATTTCGAAATTGATAACCTATATAGTGATATATAGCTGAATTATCAGAAGTCAGCAGAAGTCATAGTACCCGAGCTAATCGCGATAGCAAAGGGAAGGACTGAACATTAGAGGTTTGCAACTTTGATAAATCTAAGAATTATGAAGAAAGCAGAAATTCCAATAAGGAATCTTGCTGTGGAGGTAGAAATGGAAGTTCGAGATAAGCAGAAGATGCAGAGTAAAACGGTAGATTTATTAAATAGGGAAAGCGTAAACGGTGAATTACTTGATAATAGTAGATTACTTGAAGATGTGCTTGAAAGAAATAATATGCTTCAAGCAATGTACAGAGTAATTAGAAATAAAGGTAGCCATGGAATTGATGGCATGAAGACCGATGAACTTCGTGAGCATGTCAAAAGGACATGGACAACAGTTAAATCTAAACTGCTAGAAGGAAAATATAATCCATCTCCAGTAAGGAGAGTTGAAATTCCAAAACCAGATGGTGGAATAAGATTACTAGGGATACCAACAGTACAAGATAGAATGATTCAACAGGCAATTGCACAGGTACTAAGTAAAATATACGAGCCTACTTTCTCTGAAAGTAGTTTCGGCTTTAGACCTAATAGAGGTGCAAAAGATGCTATTAGGCAATCAGAAATTTATATAAATCAAGGCTGTAAGTTTGTTGTTGATATGGACTTAGAAAAGTTCTTTGATAAAGTTAACCACGATATTCTGATGGGAAAACTTGAGAAGAAAGTAAAGGACAAAAGGCTATTAAAACTTATAAGAAAATATCTAGAAAGTGGAGTTTTAATAAATGGAATTAAAGTATCGAGTGAAGAAGGAACACCACAAGGTGGACCACTTAGTCCCTTACTAGCGAATATAATGCTAGATGATGTGGATAAAGAACTTGAGAAAAGAGGACATAAATTCTGTAGGTATGCTGATGATTGCAACATATATGTTAAAAGTAAAAGAGCAGGGCTGAGAGTAATGAATTCTATAACAAAAATTATTGAATGTAAACTAAAGTTAAAAGTTAACAGAGATAAAAGTGCAGTTGATATTGTAAGTAAAAGAAAGTTCTTGGGATTCTCATTTTATTTTGCTAAAGGTGGAGTCAAAATAAGAATACATGAGAAATCAATTAAAAGATTTAAAGATAAAGTAAGATTCATAACTAATAGAAATAGGGGAATATCTATGGATTTAAGATTACTTAAACTAAATGACTCTATTAAAGGATGGATAAATTACTTTGCAATAGCTAACGCTAAGCGAAAGCTAGTGGAATTAGACCAATGGATTAGAAGAAGGTTACGGGCATGTATATGGAAACAATGGAAGAGAATAAAAACGAGATTCAGAAATCTTATTAAACTTGGAGTTTCTAAACATATATTAATGTCAAGAACTTTTCGAACAATAGTGCCAATATTCTTATGTACAATTATTTAATTATTTTTATCAGATATTTTAGATAGTGCAGTAGCAGTTCTATAAGAGTTTCCTAAAATAGTAACAATAGTAGAATGATG
>SVCL01000102.1 GCA_015058405.1 Clostridium sp. | reverse complement strand
ATTATACTTATCACCTTCTACACTTCCTCTTACACCCATTTTAATTTCCAATTTATTATGTGTATAAGAGTTAATTTTTATTAGGTGTGGCTTACTTTTTAATGATTATAATGGATTACTAATAGTTTGTGCTAAACACCAATGCAAATTTTAAATAAAAAAAGTAAATATAATAAAGAAAAGGACTTAATTAGTGTGATTAAAATAGGAATAATAGGACTGGTGATTTCGTTAGTTGTCGCCATGATTACAATCATGACACTTCTAGGCTCAACCGTTTCAGCTAATCTAAAGGCTGATTATGGAAAACAGACAGTGGAGGGAAGTATAAACACTACTCATCAACAACCTGCAGACCTGGAAAGTGAAACTACGAATGAGCCAACGGAAGTCTTTAAAAAAGCACATAAGTCATCTGATCCAAATGTAGTTAAGAAAGTAGTATAAGTGCATCAGAAGTGACTGATTGAAATGAAAAGCACCCACATGGATACGCAAAAAATGCAGGTGCTTAGTAGTTTATTAAAACATAATTTGAAATAAACATTAAATAAATATGACCGACTTTCGCCTTTACCTATATTGTATATTAAAAGTATGAACTTTTCAATTATGTTTTATACATTTTTAACCATAAAAGATAAAAAATAAGGGTGGCCAAGCAAGGCTTACCCTTTTATTATCTATAAATCACCCAATGATTTTGTCTCTATTTGTTGAATACCTTCATCGGTAAAGTATTTCATAAAATCATCTTACTTTGGATTGTCATTATAATTTAAATAAGGATTCAAGGAATTCAGTAGATTTTAAAGGGAGTGGGGGATAGTTTACATTCTAAATATATTTTAGGGATTGCAATAAAGAGATATCACATTACTATATTAATCACTAATGTTATTAGGAGAGGGAGAACCTCTTCTTTTTTGCTTTAAAATTGATATTTTAAGCGCGATTATAAGGAATATAACTTTACTTTTTTGAAATAAAGTATACGGGAGAAAGAAAAAAGTGGTAAAATATATAATTAGAGGTAAAAAGAAGTAAAAGGGGGGTGCAAAAATGAAGTGCAAATTAATAGTATCTGATATGGATGGAACTTTGTTTAATTCAGAAAAGGAAATAACTAAGAAGAATATTGAAGCAATTAATAAAGTAATAGAAAAAAAAGTGAGATTTGTCATAGTAACAGGTAGACAATCAAAAGAAATAAATATGTTAATTAAAAAATATAATTTATTTCTAGATATTATTGGTTTAAATGGAGCAGAAATTAGAAATAGTCAGGGAAATGTTATTTGGAAGAAAAAAATTGAAGAAAAAGCAGTTAATAAGATTATAGATATATTAATTAAAAATCAAGTATTTTTTAAGTGTTATGGTGTTGAAGAAGTTATTGTTAACTGTCCTCCAAATTTAAGAGAAATATTACTAGGATTTGTAGTTGATAAGTATGGAAGAGTTGAAAATGAAGAGGAAGATATAAAAAAGTATTATAAAAGATTATGCCCTAATGCTAGAAAGGAAGCTAATATAAAAGAATACATAGAAAAAAATAATTTAGATATTTTAAAAATAGAAATATTAGATACAGATCAAGATTTACTAAGAAATTTAGAAGATCAAATAAGTAATATTAATCGATTAAATGTGACTAAATCTTTCAAAAATAATATAGAAATAGTAAATGAAGAAGTAGATAAAGGAAACGCAGTTAAAATATTTGCTGAAAAACTAGGGGTGGATAAGAAGTACATAGTAGCGTTTGGAGATAATTGGAATGATATAGAAATGATCAAATATTCAGGAATTGGTGTTGCTATGGAAAATAGTATTGATGAAGTTAAAAAAGTGTCAAAATTTATAACTTTAAGTAATAATAATGATGGCGTAGCATATGGTATCGAAAATTTTATAACTTTTTGATAATGTGAGTTTAGTTTGAAAGATAAAGGAAAATATACAAAAAAAGATAAAAAAACAAATATATACAATAAAACCCAAAAAGTGCTATTATATATAAGGAACAGTTAAATACATAATAAAAGGAGAACGCATTATGAATATACTTAATTACAAAAACAAGTTGTTATCAAAACATTATAAGGAATGGGTAAATAATTACATAGACGGAAAAGAGGTGTATCCTAAGATAATCGAACTTGATCCAACATCTAGTTGTATGTTTTCATGTCCCGATTGTATTAATTCTAACTTAGTTAATCAAAAAAATTCTTTTAGTAATGAAGAACTAAAAAGAATAATTAATGAATTTTCATCTATTGGAGGAAAAGGAATAATTTTTATTGGTGGTGGAGAACCTTTAGCACATCCATACTTTGGGGAAGCATTGAAGCTATGTGCAGAAAAAAGTATAAGAGTAGGTATTACGACAAATGGATTTCTTATTGATAAGTATGTTGATGAAATAGCTAAACATAGCGATTGGATAAGAGTATCTATGGATGCAGGTACAGTAGAAACATTCTTTAAGGTTAGACCAAATAAATTTCCAGATTCTTTTGAGAAAATTTTAAACAATATGCGTAAGTTATCTAAAATTAAAACTGGTCTTTTAGGATATAGTTTTTTACTTGTAGAAAATGACAAATTTACAAATATTCATGATCTATATAAAGCAGCTGAAATTGCTAGAGAAGTTGGATGTGATTATTTTGAATTTAAGCCTATGGTAGATCCTCATCATTTCTTATATAAATATTCTAAAGAATTTATAGAGAAATTAGATAGTATAGCACCAAAGCTTAAAGATTTAGAAACTGAAAAGTTTAAGATTGTTACACCTAGGTCGATGGATATGTATACTAAGGAATGTCTTGAACAGCCTAAAGAATATGATAGTTGTCCAGTAGCAAACTTAAGAACACTTATAACGCCATATGGTGTATATCCATGTCCATATAAGAGAGGTTTTGAAGAATTTAATATGGGTAAAGCAAATGATGGTCTTTTAAAAATGTTAGATAGTAATAAGAGAAAGGAAGCACTTGAAAAGTTAAATCCGATTAAACATTGTAAGTTCTATTGTATAAGACATGAAATAAATAATTTATTAAATGACTTGGAAAGAGGAGCTTTAAATATTGATGAATTAGAATTTGAAGAGAATAATGATGTATTTGTATAGGAGGTAATTTAAGTGTCTAAAGCAAGTGCAAGAATTTGTTTGGCAGGCGAAGATTTAGATTGGACAGGCGGACGATCCATATTATATGGTTTGGACTTGAAACTAGAAGTAAATATTAGTATGTTAGATGAATCGGCAGATTATATATTTATTAATTCAAACAAAGTTAACGGTACAATGAAAATAAAGCTTAATGATATTTTAAATTATAAATATACAGATAGCTTTTATAATTATATTATTGCTGGAATTAGAGTATTTAATAAACATCATAAAAATATTAAAGCAATGAAAATAGAAATTATATCAGAGGTTCCCATAAAATCAGGTTTAAGTAGTAGTGCAGCATTATTAGTAGCATTTTTTAAAGAATTATTTTTGAGATATAATATTAAATATGATGTAAGTAATATAATTAATTTATGCTATGAAACAGAACATTATGAATTAAATAGTACTGTTGGAAAAATGGATTTTTATTCATGTTTAGAAGGTTATAAAAAGATATTAGTGTATGATGGAAAGGTTGATAAAGTTAATGTTTTAGATTTCTTATTTGATAGTGATGTGCATACTGTCTTGATTTATACAGGAAATTCAACTAGTACAAAGCAAGTTAATATTTCTAAAAATAATCGTTTTATGAAAAAAGAAGTTGATTTTATGTATTATTTAGAGAGTGGAAATAAAATTGTTAATGAAATGATAGAACAATTTAATAATAAGGTTGATATTAATGAAATTGGTAAATCAATTACTAAGTATCATACTATAATGGATAAGTATTTAAAAGTAACAAATGAAAGTATAAATGATTGTGTAAAAATCTGCTTAAATATGGGAGCACTAGGAGCAAAATTAACAGGCTGCGGCTTGGGAGGATATGTATTTTGCTTAATTAAAGATGATAAGTTAAAAAATTTACTTGATGAGCTTGAAAAGAAAAAATATGATTATATCGTATGTAATAATTAGATAAATGGAGGCATTTTATGGCTTGTAAATATAAATATGAAGCGAGTGTTATTGTTCCAACATATAACAGAAGTGCATTATTAAAACAAACATTGAATACCCTTTTAAAACAAGATATTTCTAAAGAAAAGTTTGAGGTAATTGTTGTAGATGATGGATCAACAGATAATACTGAATATGTAGTTAATGAATACAAGAATAAACTTAATATAAAGTATTATAAACAAGAACACAATGGCTTTAGAGTAGCATCTATAAGAAATATAGGAATAAAGAAATCAGAAGGAGATATATGTATATTTGTTGATTCAGGAGTCCTAGTAAAAAGTAATGGAATAAATTCAAATATAAAAACACATAAATGTAATGAAAATATAGCAGTTATAGGATATATGTATGGATTTGATGAGTATAATGAAAATGAAGAAATAATAAATAAAATGCATATAGATTCTCTTAATGTAGATGGCTATATCGAGGAACTTGAAAAAAAGGAAATATATGATTTGAGAGAAAAGTTATATAGTAAATTAGGTGATGATATAGATAAATGGCCAGCACCATGGGCTATATTTTGGACTGGATATGCATCTGTTAAAAGAGATTTACTAATTAGTGTTGGTATGTTTGATGAGAATTTTAATAGCTGGGGAGGAGAAGATGTAGATCTTGCATTAAATTTGTATGTTCATCATGTTAAATTTGTTTTCAATAGAGAATTAAAGAGTATACATCTTCCACATGAAAAATTTAAAGCAAGCGTTGAGAGCGAAGAATTAAAGAAAAGGACAGTTAAAAAGAGACAGTATATCCATGAGAAATACAAATTAAAGACTACTGAATTGTATATTAATATGTCAAGTTTTGAATTAAACGAAAAGTTTTTTGGAAAGTAGGGAGAGGAAGTTATGAGTGAACTTGAAGTTTATAGCAAAGATGATGCTATATCTATAGAAAAGACTAATAAAACTTATGTTGATTATTTTTTATTTGATGAATATGAAATACATTTAAATAAGATACCTCCATTATCTATTCAAGAATGGCATAAACATAAGAAGATAGAAGAAGTAATTGTACCTATTAGTGGAGAGTTATACGTTGAATGGGTAGAGGAT
>SVCL01000101.1 GCA_015058405.1 Clostridium sp. | reverse complement strand
TTAATAATCATTAAATCTATATGGCTCCGCGGAGAGGGCTCGAACCTCCAACCTATCGGTTAACAGCCGAGTGCTCCACCATTGAGCTACCGCGGAATATTATTAATAATTATTAAATTTAAATGGCTCCGCGGAGAGGGCTCGAACCTCCAACCTATCGGTTAACAGCCGAGTGCTCCACCATTGAGCTACCGCGGAATAACATTACAATAATTATTATAACAACTTTGGACTAAAATGCAAGTCTTTTTTTATATTTTTTTATAATTCACTATTTTTTATTAATAGTTTTTGCTATTTCTGCTTGCATAGTATTCACCTTACCCGAAACCACATAACCTTCTAATTCACTAACTAATTCATATATATCCTTATGTTGTCTTTGAAAATTCTCTAAATTCATAATATCCTCCATATAAAAACCCTTTATTTTTACTAACTATATCATCATTTGAATTTTCATTACGTAACATAAGTTACAATATACAAAAAAGAACTCTTATATATAATTAATAATATACAAGAGCTCTTATAAACTAACTTCTAGTTATTTGTTTGTGGTTTCATTGTTGGGAATAATAATACGTCTCTAATTGATGCTGAATCAGTTAAGAACATTATTAATCTATCAATTCCTATTCCTAAACCACCTGTTGGAGGCATTCCTGTTTCTAATGCACTCATGAATTCTTCATCTATCATGTAAGCTTCATCATCTCCAAGTTCTCTTGACTTAGCTTGTTGTTCAAATCTTTCTCTTTGAACTATTGGATCATTTAATTCTGAGTATGCATTACAAATTTCTCTACCGAAAACAAATCCTTCAAATCTTTCAGTGAAAGCTTCATTTCCTCTCTTCTTCTTAGTTAATGGAGAAATTTCTACTGGGTAATCTACAACGAATGTTGGTTGAATCATATTCTTTTCACCAAATTCTTCGTATAATGCATTAAGCACTTCCCCCTTAGTTACAGTTTCTAATGGCTTAGGGAATTCTAAGTGTTTTTCTTTAGCTATAGCTTGAGCTTCTTCATCACTAGCAATAGCATTAAAGTCTACACCAGCATATTCTTTAACTGCATCTACCATTGTAATTCTTCTCCAAGGTGGCTTAAAGTCTATTTCAGTTCCTTGATATGTTACCTTAGTAGATCCATTTACCTTTTGGCAAACTTCTGCAATCATATTTTCGCATATTTCCATCATATCATTATAATCAGCATAAGCTTCATATAACTCTATACATGTAAATTCTGGGTTATGTCTTACTGACATACCTTCATTTCTGAAGTTTCTTCCCATTTCATATACTTTTTCAAATCCTGCAACTATAAGTCTCTTTAAGTATAACTCTGTTGCAATTCTTAAATACATATCTATATCTAAAGTGTTGTGATGAGTTATAAATGGTTTTGCTGCAGCTCCACCTGCAATAGCTCCAAGTATTGGAGTATCAACTTCTAAGAATCCTCTGTTATCTAAGAAATTTCTTATTCCACTAATAATTTGGCTTCTCTTTATAAATGTATCTTTAACTTCAGGATTAGTTATTATATCAACTTCTCTTTGTCTATATCTTAAGTCAGGATCCTTTAATCCATGCCATTTTTCTGTTAATGGTTTTAATGACTTACAAACTAATTCAAAGCTCTTAACCTTAACTGATATTTCTTCAGTTCTAGTTTTAAACACTTCACCTGTAGCAGCTACTATATCACCTAAATCGTAAGATTTATATGCCTTTAAGTTTTCTTCTCCTACTTCATCAATTTTAATGAATAATTGCATTTTTCCATCTCTATCATGAATATCAGAGAAAACAACTTTTCCTTGACCTCTCTTAGACATAATTCTTCCTGCAACTGTTACTATCTTACCTTCTAATTCTTCGTAATTAGCTTTTACTTGTTCTGATGTATGAGTTCTTTCTACTTTATATACATCAAATGGATCCTTACCTTGCTTTTGTAATTCTTCAAGCTTTTCTCTTCTTAATCTTTCTTGTTCGCTAAACTGAGATTCTAGCTCTTGTAAATTCATTTCCTCAGTTGACATTATTATCCCTCCATTACTCTCTTCTTATTTCTAATATTTCAAACTTACTAATTCCATCTGGTACAACAGCTTCTACAACTTCACCAACTTTATGGCCTATAAGAGCTGCTCCTACTGGAGATTCATTTGAAATTTTAAAATTCATTGGATCTGCTTCTGCTGAACCAACTATTGTATATTCAACTTCTTCATCGAAGTCATAATCTTTAACTTTAACTATTGCACCAACAGCAACAGTTCCCGCTGGAATTTCAGCTTCATCAACTACAGAAGCATTCTTTAACATATTTTCTAATTGAAGAATTCTTCCTTCAGTAAAAGCTTGCTCATTTTTAGCTTCATCATATTCAGAGTTTTCACTTAAGTCTCCATATCCTAAAGCAACCTTTATCTTTTCAGTTATTTCTTTTCTTTTAACTGTTTTTAAGAATTCTAATTCTTCTTCTAGTTTTTTAACACCTTCATATGTCATTATATATTTTTTAGATTCGCTCATATTTTACTCCCCTTCAACACATAATAATTTATTTTTTTCATCACTTTGCTAAGTATTTAACATATTATAAAACAGCCTATATAATATGTCAATAAATGATAATTTAGGGCATATTCCTATCAAAATCTGACCAAGTCTATTAACTATTATATACCTTAAACCATTTTCTTCATACCCCAAATTATCTTATACTCAAAAATAATTTTAATATAGGTTATTTTATTAATATTTTCATACTATTCATATAATATATTACTTAGCTCTTTTTTATACTCATTTAATATTTTAAATACTTCTTCGCTATTATCCATAGTATTCATAATATTTCTTATTTCAGAACTTTTTGGTAAACCCTTAATGTACCAAGAAGCATGCTTTCTCATTTCTCTAACTGCTTTAAATTCACCATCATTTTTTATTGCTAATTCATAATGTCTTATACACATATCAATTTTTTCTGCTGGAGTAACTTCTAAAACCTCTTCACCTTTTAACTTTCTTTCAATTTGTTTAAAAAGCCAAGGATTTCCCATACTACCTCTAGCTATCATAATTCCATCACAATTAGAAATTTCTTTCAACTTTAAGGCATCTTCTGGTGTAAATACATCACCATTACCTATAACAGGGATATTAACTGTTTCTTTTACTTGTCTTATTATATCCCAATCTGCTTTACCCTCATACATTTGTTTTCTAGTTCTTCCATGTACAGCTATAGCATCTGCGCCTGCATCCTCTATCCACTTTGCAAATTCAACAGCATTTATACTGTCGTCATCAAATCCTTTTCTAAACTTAACAGTAACAGGTTTGTTTGATACCTTTTTTAATTCTTTCACTATTTCTGCTGCTAACTTTGGCTCTTTCATAAGAGCTGATCCTTCTCCATTTTTAACTATCTTATGAGCTGGACACCCCATGTTAACATCAATTATACATATATCATTTCTATCATTAAAATGTTCTTCACAAACTTGTGCCATTATCTTAGGATCTCTTCCAAAGATTTGCGCAGCTACTGGTCTTTCTTCTTCAGATATCCTAAGTAAACTTTGCGTATTTTCACTACCATAATATAAAGCTTTTGCACTTACCATTTCTGTGTACACAAGCCCACAACCCATTTCCTTACATAAACCTCTAAAAGAAATATCAGTAACTCCAGCCATAGGTGCTAAAAACACATTATTCTCAAAAACTAGATTACCTATTTTCATTTAACTTACTCCTTATTTTTGTTGTATAATATTTTAAGTCCTTCTAAAGTTAAATCAGGATTAACTTCATCAATAGCATTTGAATTTTTACTAATTAAATTTGCTAATCCACCAGTGGCAATTACATATGGTTCACTTTTTTCTTTTGTACTCATTTCTTCTTTCATTTTTTTCACTATATATTCTACTTGCCCTATATATCCGTATAATATTCCTGCTTGCATACTAGTAATAGTATTTTTACAAATTACATTCTTAGTCATTTCCAATTCTACTCTAGGAAGTTTTGCTGCTCTCTCAAATAAAGCATCTGATGCTATTTTTATTCCTGGAACTATACACCCTCCTAAATAATCTCCATTTTTTGCTAAAGCACAAAAAGTTGTAGCTGTACCAAAATCTATTATTATAACTGGTTTTTTATATATTTCATAAGCTGCTACTGCATTTACTATTCTATCTGCACCAACCTCTTTTGGATTATCATACTTAATATTTATTCCTGTTTTAACCCCAGGACCTACTACTATAGGATCTATACAGAAACACTTTCTCATCATATTTTCTAGAGAATGCATTATATTTGGGACAACTGAAGAAATTATAATTCCTTTTACATCTTTAGGATCCAAATTATGTTGACTAAACAATTGCATAACTTGAACACTATATTCATCTGAAGTTTTCTTTACATCTGTTGAAATTCTCCAACTAGCAATACAATTGTCATTCTTTTGCACCCCTAGTACGATGTTTGTGTTTCCAACATCCACAAGTAAAATCATAAAAGCACCACCTTAATATAATTAAAAGCAGCTATAAAAGCTGCCTTTATTCCAATAAATAACTTAAATTTTACAATATAATTTTAGCAATTTAAAGTGATTTGTCAAGTAGAATATACTTCTTCTAGAATAAACCTACTATCTCCCCATTTTCTAATACATCCATTTTATTAGCTGCTGGAACTTTTGGTAAGCCAGGCATAGTCATTACATTACCTGTTAATACAACTATAAAACCAGCTCCATTTGATACACGTACTTCTTGAACATTTATGTTAAAACCTTCTGGTCTAGCAAGTAACAATGCATTATCTGATAACGAATATTGAGTTTTTGCCATACATATTGGCAACTTATCTAAATTAAACTTTTCAAGTTCCGCTATTTGTTTTTTCGCAGCTGCACTATATACTACATCATCTGCTCCATATATTTCTTTACTTATCTTTAATATTTTATCTTGTATAGAATCTTTTTCATCATATAAAACTTTAAAACTTGATTCATTCTTTGCCATTTCTTCTTCTACTATATTAGCAAGTTCGATTCCACCTTCTCCTCCTTTTGCCCAAACATCAGAAAGAGCTACTTTTACATTTAATTTATCGCAATATTCTTTTATGAAGCTTATTTCTTCTTCACTATCTGTTAAGAATCTATTTATAGCAACTACACAAGGTACATTATATTTCTTTATATTTTCTATTTGTTTTTCTAAGTTTGCTATACCTTTTGAAAGTGCTTCTACATTTGGAGTATTTAATTCATCTTTCTTAACTCCTCCATGATGCTTTAATGCTCTTATAGTAGCAACAACTACAACACAATCCGGATTTAAACCACCATATCTACACTTTATATCCAAGAACTTTTCTGCCCCAAGGTCAGCACCAAAACCTGCTTCTGTAATAGCTATATCACCAAGTTTTAATGCCATTTTAGTTGCTATAAGAGAATTACATCCATGAGCTATATTAGCAAAAGGTCCTCCATGTATTATTGCAGGAGTATTTTCTAATGTTTGAACTAAATTAGGTTTTATAGCATCTTTCATTAATAAAGCCATAGCACCTTCAATTTCTAATTGTTTTGCATATACAGGATTTCCATCTAAATCATATGCAACTACTATGTTTCCCATTCTTTCTTTTAAGTCTTTTAAATCTTTAGCTAAGCAAAGTATAGCCATAATTTCTGAAGCTACCGTAATCATAAATCCATCTTCTCTAACAAATCCATTTACTTTTCCACCCATGCCAACTACTATATGTCTTAAAGCTCTATCATTCATATCAATAACTCTTTTAAAAGTTATTCTTCTAGAATCTATTCTAAGAACATTTCCTTGATGTATATGATTATCTATAGCTGCACAAAGTAAATTATTAGCTGAAGTTATTGCATGCATATCTCCTGTGAAGTGAAGATTAATGTCTTCCATTGGAACTACTTGTGAGTATCCTCCACCTGCTGCACCTCCTTTAATACCAAAAACAGGTCCTAAAGAAGGTTCTCTTAATGCTATCAATGCATTTTTACCTTGCTTACAAAACGCTTGACCAAGCCCAACTACTACTGTAGATTTTCCTTCTCCTGCTGGTGTTGGATTAATAGCAGTTACTAATATTAATTTTCCGTCCTTCTTTTCTTTATTTTTTTCTAATACATCTAATGATATTTTACATTTATATTTTCCATATAATTCAATGTCATTTTCTGATAACCCTATCTTTTCTGCTATCTTTACGATAGGTTCCATTTTCGCTTCTTGTGCTATTTGTATATCACTTTTCATAGTTAATTAAAACACTCCTTACGTTACTTCTTAATTTATCTATAATATAATTATATCATTATATAGATAATAACGAAACAAAAAATCGAACATTGTCCAACAAAATTGTTCTATAATTCGTTTAATATAGTATGTTTTTGTTTTATGTTATTTTATTATTTGTATTATTAAAAATTATAAACCAACCAATTATATATTTTCTTAAAAGTAAAAAAGACTTCCCGAAGGAAGTCTTTTAGGAATTTTCAAAGATTTTAACAAATTCTTTGCCCTCTAATTTTTCTTTTTCAAGTAGCGCAGCTGATACAGCATGAAGTTTACTCATATTCTTTTTCAATAAATCTTCTGCACGCTTATATGCTTCATCTATAAATGCTTTTATTTCTTTATCTAATTCAGCACCAATTTCTTCACTAAAGTTTCGTCCTCTTCCTAAATCCCTTCCTAGGAAAACTTCATTTTGATCACTTCCATAAGAAATTGTACCAATCTTATCACTCATACCATATTCCATAACCATACTTCTAGCAATAGCACTAGCTCTATCTATATCATTTTTAGCACCTGTACTTATATCTCCAAGGACTAATTGTTCAGCTACTCTACCACCTAATAGACCAACCATTTCATCTCTTAACTTAGCTTTTGAAGTATAAGATCTATCCTCATTTGGTAAATGCATAGTATATCCACCAGCTCTACCTCTTGGTATTATAGAAATTTCATGAACTGGATCAGAATTAGGTAAAAGCTTCATTACTACAGCATGCCCTGCCTCATGATAAGCTGTAAGCTTTCTATCATGCTCACTTATAACTTTACTCTTCTTTTCAGGACCAGCTAGTACTCTAGTTATAGCCTCTTCCATCTCTTGCATACCTATTTGCTTTTTGTCTCTTCTTACTGAAAGCAATGCTGCTTCGTTAGTTAAGTTTTCCAAGTCAGCCCCAGCAAATCCTGGTGTTCTCTTTGCTAATACACCCAAGTCTACTGTTTCATCTAAAGGTTTATTTTTTGTATGAACCTTCAAAATTTCTTCTCTTCCCTTAACATCTGGAGCTCCTACAACTATTTGTCTATCAAATCTTCCAGCTCTTAAAAGGGCCGGATCTAAAATATCTGGTCTATTTGTTGCAGCAATCATAATAATTCCTTCATTTACTCCAAAACCATCCATCTCAACAAGTAATTGATTCAAGGTTTGTTCTCTTTCATCATGTCCTCCACCAAGACCTGCTCCTCTTTGTCTACCTACTGCATCTATTTCATCAATAAAAATTATACATGGTGAATTTTTCTTTGCTTCTTGGAACAAATCCCTTACCCTAGAAGCACCAACTCCAACAAACATTTCCACAAAGTCAGAACCAGAAATACTAAAGAAAGGCACTCCAGCTTCTCCAGCAATAGCTTTTGCTAATAAAGTCTTTCCTGTTCCAGGAGGTCCAACTAATAAAACTCCCTTGGGAATTCTAGCTCCCATTTCTATATATCTCGCAGGTAGTTTTAGAAAATTAACAATTTCCTCTAACTCCATTTTCTCTTCATCTGCTCCAGCCACGTCATTAAACGTAACCTTTCTATTGTCTGGTGTTGCAATTTTAGCCCTACTTTTACCAAAATTCATAACACCTCTTCCTCCACCACCACCTTGAGATTGTTGGGTAAATATAAACAAAACAACCAATCCTACTATAACTAGTAAAACCATAGGAATAATATTTAACCAAGCTGCACTATTAGATGGTGCATCAAACTCTACTCTTACATTGTCCTTAGGATTATCAGCTATTAAAGATACTAAAACATCACTTGGTGCATATGTAATAAACACTTGCCCATTTGTTGTTTTTCCTCTTATAAGCATCTTATCTTCTTTTACAACTATACTCTCAACACTTCCTGCTTTCCATTTTTGTTGAAATGAGCTATATGGTAAATTTTCAGGCCCTCCCTTACTTTGCCACACAGTCGCTGCAACAACTACTAATACAAGAAGTATTACAATCCACATAGCTGAGCTTGAATTTTTCTTCATTCAACGCCCCCCTCTCTCTTTATTTCTTAATTTTACCATATTTTTCTCTATATTAAATAGCTATATTTCTATTTTTTATACACTTCCGGCTTTAAGGTTGCTACAAAAGGTAAATTTCTATATTTTTGAGCATAATCAATTCCATATCCAACTATAAATTCATCCGGAACTTCAAATCCTACATATTTAACATCTATGTCTGCAACTCTTCTTGCTTCTTTATTTAATAAGGTTGCTATTTCTATAGTATTAGCTTTTCTTGCGGCAAGATATTTTAATAAATACTTTAATGTTATTCCACTATCAACTATATCTTCAACAATCAATATATCTTTCCCCTCTATATTATGGTCTAAATCTTTTAATATTCTAACTACTCCTGAACTTTCAGTAGAATCTCCATAACTTGATACAGCCATAAAATCTAATTCACAAGGAATTGTTATACTTCTAAATAAATCCGCAGCAAATATTACAGATCCCTTTAAAACTCCAACTACAATTAAATCTTTCCCTTTATAATCTTCACTAATCTTCCTCCCTAATTCATTAACTTTCCCTTTCAATTCTTCTTCATTGAACAGTACTTCTTTCACATCATTAATCATTGTTTTTCTCCCTTATAACACTTACTTCTAATATTTGATTTATATCCCTAGTAACCTTAAACTTATCAGATAGTTTAACAGAAAATACCCAAGCTATATCTTCATCAAATTGTACTATAGGAATCAAATCCCTTTCTTCTTTAGGAATCTTCATATCAATAAATAAATCTTTAAGCTTTTTAGACCCCCTCATTCCAATAGGAGTAATTTTATCCCCATTTTTCCTATTTCTAATGATAATATTATCACTAATTAAATCATAATTAAAATATCTTGTATTAGGATTTTTATTTAAATTTATATCCTTTTCATTCTCTAGCAACCTAAATCTAAATAAATAATCTTTATACTTAATTTCTTTACCCAAAACATCATTTTTATTCATTTTAATTTCTTCTTGTACTTCTTCGTTAGCAATAGATTTAACTTTTATATTTATATCTCCATATATATTTTCAGCATATATATCCCCAGGTAAATCTATTCTCTTATTTCCATCTAACTTTTGCAAAGCTACTACTTCCTGTATATGCTTCATTTCAACATCATACTTATCCCCATTAACTTCTTTAATAGCTTTTCTAATAATTCTATTTATTATAGATTTTTCAAGGTTAAATACTTCTTTTTTAATCACAACCCTATGCTTTTTAACGACACAAGTTTCACTATAATATTTATCAACCTGCTTTAATATAAAATCATTGTCTTCTTGTAATAATAAAGCCATTCTATTTATAGCTTCTACTACATCCTTATTAAAGTTTTCTTTCATATATGGCAATATATCTAGCCTTACTTTATTTCTACTATAAAGCTTCTCTAAATTAGTAGCATCTATACGTGGATTTAATTTATTACTTTCACAATAATACTCCACCTCTTCACGCTTCATAAATAATATAGGTCTTATGTATTTATCTTCTCTTTTTACTGGTATTCCACCAAGCCCCTCTAATCCCGTTCCCCTCATAATCCTCATCAGTATTGTTTCAGCTTGATCATTTGCATTATGCGCTGTTGCTATTTTTTGATACCCCATTTCTCCTTTTACTTTATTAAAAAAATTATATCGTACATCTCTTCCTGCTGTTTCAGAAGATAACCCTTTTTCTTTTCCGTACTTTTCAACATCCTTTCTTAATGAAAAGAACTTTACCCCCAACCTTTCACATAGCTCCTTAGCGTATTCTTCATCTTTATCTGCTTCTTTACCTCTAATCATATGATTTATGTGAGCTGCCGCTATTTTAATGTTCATTCTCTCTCTGATACTACATAAAAGATGTAATAAACATACTGAATCTGGTCCACCTGATAAGCCTACTACTATTCCATCTCCTTCTTTTATAAGAGAATTATCTTCTATATATCTTAAAAAGTTGTTTTTTATATCTTTAATCATAAGATTTCCTCAATTCTATTTTTATCTAATTTCATTTTACAGTTTTATTTTACAGTTTTATTTATAAAAATTAAATAGCCAGCCAAAATATCAGCTAGCTATTTATATGATAACTAACCAACAGAATATACCTTAGATACAACTACAGTCATATCATCCTTAACTTTTCCACCACCTAAATCCTTAGCTTTTTCTACTATTTCTGCCGCTAGATCTTTTGGGTTCTTAGTAGCATCAATTAAGAATTCTTTTAGCCAATTATATTTACCAAGACTCTCTTTATTAACATCTAACACTCCATCACTTAAAGTTATTACCAAGTCTCCATTCTTCACATTTTCCTTAACCTCTTCTAACTCTACCTTATCAACAACTCCAAAAGGCGGCATATTAGATACAATAGGTTGAACCATTTTTCCTCTCTTTATAAAACTTGCAGCAGCTCCTATCTTTATAAAAGATGCTTGTCCAGTATATAAATCTATTGAGTTTAAATCTAGAGTTGCAAACCTCTCATCTTCTTCAAACTTCATAGACATAATAGAATTAATCATATTTATAGCTGTATCATTTTTAAATCCAGCCTCTATAAAACTTTCTATTAAATCAACAGTTGACTTACTTTCCTTGCTAGCTTCAGGTCCAGATCCCATACCATCACTTATTAATGTTATATACTTTCCATCTTTCCCTTTTCCAAAACTGAATGTATCCCCACTACAAGTTTCTCCATCCTTTACAGCAACCGCACCATAAGATAATACTTTAAACTTAGGACTTTCTTCGAATACAGCACTGCATTCTCCAGTCTTAGGATCTATTTTACAGCCCTCTCCCCCTACAATCATCTTTTTATTCATAACTTCATTCAAAATAGGCAATACACTTTTCACACAATACTTACTTCCGCCACAGTTCTTCATTGTTATTTTTATACATTCTCTTGCATTTTCATCTCTATAGCAAAATATATTTTTTACTTGTATATAATTTTTGGTGAATGCCCTTCTTATAATTCGTTCCATGTCTTCACACAAAGTTATATCTTTCTTAAAATCCAACAACATTTCACCTATTGAATAAGATATATTATCTATGTGATTAGCTAACAAAATCCTTTCTTCTCCAAGTCTATCTTTTAAAACCTGTTTATTATTAAGATTACTAACTATTCTTTCAACATCTTTTATTAAATCAAACTTATACATACATATCTTTTCTAATTCATTCGGAAATACTATTTTTCCATTTTCATAACTTTTTATCAATACTTCAAAAGCATTATATGTTTTATTAAAATCTCTGCTCCAACACTTTGAGCATTTTGAGCACTTTGGACATACTCGATCAGCTAAGTTTTCTATAAGTGCAGCACTTTTATTTTTACATACAAGACTTTCATTATCACTAATTTGCCCCAATGTTTTAGATATATTTTTAAGAACTCTTTGCAATCTCCCTATTTTTTCAGTAAATTCATCTTTGAATTCATTTAATCCCAACTCATCAAACTTTTCTTTCTTCGTTTCAATATTTATTTCATTACTAATTACATCTCGTACAGACTTAGGAATAACAAAAAATATAATTCCACTTATACAAACTTCTAATAATGGTTCTAACCCTAATCTTTTTGAATATAATGATAAAGATAAATACATTATTAAATAAGATAAAAATGAAAAAATTTTTCCTGTATCTTTAAACATTCCAACAACCAATCCTACTGCACTATAGAAAGCAATTGATTCTATCATATTCGCAGAACTAATACCAATGATAATTCCCATTAAAATTCCCATAACAGACCCATATCTAGCACCTCCCACAAACGCTATAAGCATTATAGTTGAATAAGCCAGAATATTTCTTACTCCAATATTAAAAATATTAAAGTCACCAACTCCAGAAACCATTAAACATATTATTATACCGATACTTATTATTTCTTCTGACGCAAAAAAATAACTTGTATTAAATTCTTCTAAACTTGATATACCATACTTAATAACATAAAATAAAGGCACAATTACTATAGTATTAATCGAAGCCATTGTTACACTGATTCCTATATCATACCGGTTAATAAAAATTCCATAGCTAAAGTAACCCAAAAGTATTATTCCATACATAATAAAATCTTTAACTTGTCTATTTAATCCTTTTACAACCAAACTATATATAACCAATAAAACTATAGGAATTAAATTAATATACTTATCGCTTATATTGAAAGATACCGTTAAATATCCAACTTCAACTCCAAGAGCTGTCCCAATAATACTTTTTTCATCAGCCCTTATAATAATCGCTAGCAAATATGCTATTCCAAAAGGTGCTATACCTTTTATATTTTGAGTATTCAAATAAAGTACAACTCTACTTATAAGTATTCCTCCTACAAACATACTCAAAAGCCTAAATACCTGCGTTCCTATTTTTAATGATCTTTTTCTTTCGTTAACACTCTTACAAGGTCCTGCCTTAAGGTCATATTGCATATTTCTCCCTCCAATTACCATAAAATGTAATTAGATTATATCACCTCTTTTTTTAAATTTATGTCATTTAATAGTTTTAAATTTTTTTTTCGTAGGACAGTAATTTTTATTATTCTTAATATTCCCCCAATTTATTTAAGTAATCTATATTAGATAAGAAACTTCCCAATCCTATATATTAAAACATTTGGCCATGTTTTCTTTTTCTCATCTCAAGTTATTGTTTTTGTCATTAATAAATAAACCTTATACTTTCTTGTTAGAATTTTTTTATCATATTTTTCGAAATGTATATTATTGTAGATATTTATTGTAAGGACAAAAAAAGAAAGCATAAACTTTCGTTTATGCTTTCTTTCAATATGTTCGACTAACATATTAACTTTCAACTAAAAGTTGGTGCCGAAGACCGGAATCGAACCGGTACGGTGTTTAACCACCGCAGGATTTTAAGTCCTGTGCGTCTGCCAGTTCCGCCACTTCGGCACAAATGGTAGCGGAAATAGGACTTGAACCTACGACCCTTCGGGTATGAACCGAATGCTCTAGCCAACTGAGCTATTCCGCCATCTTATGGTTGCGGGGGCAGGACTTGAACCTACGACCTTCGGGTTATGAGCCCGACGAGCTGCCAACTGCTCCACCCCGCGTTATTATAAGTTTTCAATT
>SVCL01000100.1 GCA_015058405.1 Clostridium sp. | reverse complement strand
GAGTGACAACGAGGACATCTTATTTTATTAGTTTTGTTCATTGATCTTCTCTCCTTTTCTAGGGGGATAATTGGTTCTAGTTAAACTTATTATATTTTCTAGGGTTGAGAAGAGCAATGTTCATATAACTTAACAGAACGTAAGTAAATTGAGGGGGAAATGGAATGAAAAGAGAAAAATTTGCTTCCAAATTGGGGATTTTGGCAGCGGCAGTAGGTTCAGCAGTAGGTTTGGGGAATATATGGAAGTTTCCCTATATTACAGGGGTAAATGGTGGAGCAGCCTTTATTCTGGTATATTTAATATGTATAGTATCAATAGGAATACCAGTAATGCTTTCAGAATTTGCATTAGGTAGAAAAAATAATGTTAATGCAGTAGAAGCATATAAAAAGATAGCACCTAATACAAAATGGCATTATACAGGATTTTTATCTATAGCAACTGCATTTGTAATATTATCATTTTATTCAATTATAGCAGGATGGATAATGTCTTATATATATAGATCAATTACAGGAGCTTTTGAAGAGGTTTCTACAGATGGATTTACTGAATTTTTTAATACATTAGTTTCAAATCCACTAGAACCAACCATATGTACATTATTGGTTTTAGTGATAACAGCTATTATTGTTATTTCAGGGATAAAGGGGGGGATAGAAAAGTTTTCTAAAATAGCCATGCCTGTATTGGTATTATTAATTGTAATATTAATGGTTAGATCTGTAACTCTTCCTGGGGCTGAAGCAGGAATTGAATTTCTATTTAATCCAGATTTTTCGAAGTTAACTATAAAAGGTGTTTTAGAGGCTTTAGGACATTCTTTTTATACTTTAAGTTTAGGTATGGCTATAATATTAACATATGGATCATACATAGATAAGAAGGAAAATTTAGTTACTTTATCTTATAAGGTGGCTATAGCTGATACAATTATTGCACTTATGGCAGGAATAGTAATATTTCCAGCAGTATTTGCTTATGGATTAGAAGTAGGAGCAGGTCCAGGTTTAATATTTATAACTTTACCAGCAGTATTTAAGTCAATGGCCTTTGGTAGAATATTTGAAGTTCTATTTTTTGTTTTAGTTGGAATAGCCGCAATAACTTCAATGGTATCTTTAATGGAAACATCAGTAGTATTTTTAGTAGAACAATTTAATTGGAATAGAAAAAAATCAACTTGTCTTATAACTTTAGGATTATTTATACTGTCAATACCAAGTATATTATCCTTTGGACCATTAAGCGATTTTAAACTTGTAGGAGATAGAGGAGTATTTGATTCTTTAGATTTTATTACTGCTAATATTTGCTTGCCACTAGGTGGAATTCTAGTATGTCTATTTGTAGCATGGACATGGGGAGCTAAAAATGCTAGTAAAGAAATTTCTAGTGATGAATTATACAAATTTAAAACTAAGGCATTATATGAATTTGCGGTAAAATATATAGCTCCACTTGGTATATTATTAATTTTCCTATATGGATTAGGCATATTTGATATAATAAAAAATTTATTTTAAATAATATAAATAAAAAGAAGACTAGATTGAATAAAATGGATCTTATATAAAGCACTAAAAAGTGTTTATTTATATAAGATCCATTTTAATTTAATTAATCTTCTTTTTTATTATGTATTATTTTGGGTTTGTTTCTTAAGTGTCTAGTTATTGTAGAAACAAATATTAATCCTAGTGCTAAAATTCCAGCACTAGATATGGTTGATATGGCAAGTTCAAGACCTTTATCTATGTTACCAAGAACTACTTCGTACATTGTATTATACATACCAGCTCCAGGAACTAAAGGAATAAGACAACATACTATAAGAGTTGTTACAGGTGTTTTGAGGATTCTAGCAAATATTTCTGCATATATAGAGCAGCAAACAGATGAAATAAAGAATCCTACAATAGGTGGTATATTTAACAATAAACATATTTGATAAACAAACCAACTAATACCTCCACCTAGAAAAGCATAAAATAGTTTTTTTCCTTTTATATTGAATATGACTGCAAATCCTAGGGAACCTAAAGCAGCAGCTAAAGTTGTGTTAAGCATTAAAAAGTACCTCCTAAAGTATTTATCCAAAAGCTAAGAACAGCACCAGAACCAACGGCTATTGATATTGCAACTAGAAATGCTTCTGCAGCTTTAGTAATACCAGATAAATAATCTCCAGCTATAGTATCTCTAGCAGCATTAGTGATAGCAAGACCTGGAACCAATAGCATCATAGCACCTATATTAGTGGAAGATATATGGTTTGCTATTCCTATAAGGTAAAGTATTATAGCAAGAGCTGATGAGGTGGCTCCACATATAGTATTTATAAAGAAGGCATTCATTTCAAGTCTTTGAAATTTAATAGATATAAATTGAATTATAAATCCTATAATAAAGGCTGCTAAACAGTCCATCAAATCTCCTTCAAAAACTATTGCAAACATACCTGCTGACATAGCAGAGAAAAGTAAGGTTGTTAGTAAACTATAATTATCTCCTTTATCAATATCTTTGAGTTTATTATGTAAAGTATCTAAATCCATAGAATTATTTTGTATGTATCTTGCCAAATCATTAACTTTATCTACTTTATTAAGATCGACTCCTCTAGAAGTTACTCTTTTAATTAAAGAATAAGTTTCTAAATTATCATTATAAGTTATAGATACCATAATCCCTGTAGGAGTAGCGAAGGTATCTACAGTATCAGCTCCAAATGCAAAGCAAATTTTGTATATGGTTTCTTCAACTCTATAGGTTTCAGCACCACTTTCAAGCATTATTTTGCCTGCGTAAGTGGCTATTTGTAATAATTTATTTAAATCCATAAAAAGACCTCTAATTCTTTCATAAATATTATCTGTATTATAGCATAATATAATGAAATTTTGAGGAATTTTTTGTGATTAAATATTATTAAAGCTTTAAAAGTGTAAAGATTTTTTGTGTAGAAGTTAAAATTATTATGTAATGTATAAAAAATTAAAAAAATAAATATAATTTTTAAAATAAGTTGATAAATAAAGGAAATAAACGTATAATTTATAAAAAAGATTAAATTGGGGTGACAAGAATATGAATTTTGAAAATGTATCAAAAGTTGATGAAGAGATTTATGGGCTAATTAATAAGGAATTAAAGAGACAACAAACAGGTATTGAACTTATAGCTTCAGAAAACTTTACTAGTGAAGCTGTTATGGAAGCTATGGGATCATATTTAACTAATAAATATGCAGAAGGTTATCCAGGAAAGAGATATTATGGTGGCTGCTATGTAGTTGATGAAGTAGAAGAATTAGCTAAAAAAAGAGCTTTAGAGTTATTTGGAGGAGAACATGTTAATGTTCAACCACATTCAGGTTCTCAAGCAAATATGGCAGTATATTTCACAGTTCTTAAACCTGGGGATACAGTATTAGGAATGGACTTAAGCCATGGTGGTCACTTAACTCATGGTTCACCAGTTAACTTTTCAGGAAAGTTATTTAATTTTGTTTCTTATGGTGTAGATAAAGAAACAGAAATGATAGATTATGAAAATGTTAGAAAGATTGCTATTGAACATAAGCCAAAACTTATAGTAGCAGGAGCAAGTGCATATTCAAGAACATTAGATTTTAAAAAGTTTAGAGAAATAGCTGATGAAGTAGGAGCATATTTAATGGTAGATATGGCTCATATAGCAGGTCTTGTAGCAGCTGGAGTTCATCCATCACCAGTTCCATATGCAGATTTTGTTACTACAACTACTCATAAGACATTAAGAGGACCAAGAGGTGGTCTTATAATATGTAAAGAAAAGTTTGCTAAGGATTTAGATAAATCAATATTCCCAGGTATGCAAGGTGGTCCTTTAATGCATGTAATAGCAGGTAAAGCTGTATGTTTAAAAGAAGCTTTAAATCCTAGCTATAAAGAATATATGACTCAAGTAGTCAAAAACTGTAAGGTTTTAGGAGAAGAGTTAGTTAATAGAGGCTTTAAATTAGTATCAGGAGGTTCTGATAATCACCTAATACTTGTTGATTTAACTAATAAAGATATAACAGGAAAAGATGCAGAAAAGTTATTAGATTCAATTGGAGTAACTTTAAATAAGAATACTGTTCCAAATGAAACAAGAAGTCCTTTTGTAACATCAGGTGTAAGAATAGGAACTCCTTCAGTAACTACAAGAGGATTCCGTGAAGAAGATATGAAAGTAATTGCAGAAATAATTGATGAGGCAATTAAAAATAGAGATGGTGATTTAACAGAACTAAGAAATAAAGTTGTAGCTTTATGTGAAAAGCATCCTTTATATTAGAAGTAAAAGGCTATATTTAAGTTTTATATTATACCTCTTAAAGTAGGGTGATTAATAAATCAAATTTACTTTAAGAGGTATTTTTATAATAGACAATATTAATATATAATAAATTAAGTGTTCACCTAAATGTTTACCTTTACAGAAGTAATTGTACCACCACGTCCAGGATAAACTAGTTTAAGATTAAGTAAATCTACTTTGTGAATACTTTTTCTAAGCATATCTATATCCTCAGCAATTAATGCTTCAGAGGGGTAGATTAAATTCATAAACATATCTCCAGCTATAAGTTCATTTTTATTTATTAAAACACCAATAGATCCTTTAGTATGTCCTGGTAAATGAACTATTTTAGCGTCAATACCAAAGTTTTTAAGTGATTCACCATCTTCTAAAAATAAATCAGGTTCAAAATCATCTATAGAATGTTTTTTGAATTGGTATAATGAAATTTTTTTAAAAAAGGTGCCTAAAAGTGAATTTGAGTAGATAGTATTAATTAAATTATTTTTTGATAATTTATAATCATCTATATGCATTGCTATTTTTGCATTGAATTTTTTGGCTAAGAAAGCTACATTTCCAATATAATCTATATGTCCATGAGTTAATATTATTAAAGTTATATTATAGTTTTTTAATCTTTCTAATAGATAGTTTCTGTATTTTTTTGTTGCAGTATCTATTAAAATGGCAAAATCATCACCTTCTATCAAATAACAATTTAAATTACCGCAAGGTATAGTAATAATGTTATACAATAAATTCACCACCTGTCTTAAATATATTTATAAGTATAGCATAATTAAGAAATATTTTCAATAAAAGTAAATAAATGTAAATGAAATAAAGTGAGGAGATTTATATTTAAAATTAAGATAATAAGTGTAATAATATAAAGATATAGTATTTTAAAGTTGAGAGAGTATATATAGGAGGAAGTTTTATGAAATATATAGATTTACATTGTGATACAGCATGGAAGCTTTGGGGGCAAGGGGGAAAACTTAAAAAAAATAATTATGATATAGATATTGAAAAGCTACAAAAAGGTAATTCTCTTGCTCAAGTTTTTGCTTTTTATGTTGATTTAAAGGAAAGTAATAATCCCATGTTTGATTTTAATGCTATGTATGATAACTTTATGAAAGAAGTTAAAAATAATAAAAATGATATAGAGATAGTTACTACTATAAAAGAATTAGGTGAAACTACTAAAAGAGGAAAGATAGGAGCTTTTTTATCTATAGAAGAAGGTCAAGTCTTACAAGGAGATATTAAAAATTTAATAAAGGTTTATGAAAAGGGAATAAGAATGATAACATTAACTTGGAATTATAATAATTCCTTAGGATATTCTCACATAGAAAAAGTAAATCAAAATAAAGGGTTAACATCTTTAGGAATTGAAATGGTTAAGGAGATGGAATCTCTAGGAATTATTCCAGATGCTTCTCATTTGTCAGATGAAGGATTTTATGACTTAGTAAGAGAATGTAAGAAACCTTTTATAGTAACTCATTCTAATAGTAGATATATAACTAATAATTCAAGAAACTTAACTGATGATATGATAAAGAAACTAGCTAATAAAGGTGGAGTAATGGGGCTGAATTTTTGTTCTTTCTTTTTAGGTGAAAATAAGGTTTCTTCAATAGATGATATGGTTAAACATATTAAACACATAAAAAAAGTAGGTGGAATTGATGTTATAGCTTTAGGAAGTGATTTTGATGGAATCGAGAACAAGGTTGAAATCAAAGATGCATCAGAAATGGGGAAATTAGCTTTAAGGCTTGAAAAAGAAGGATTTACTTATGATGAAATAGAAAAAATATATAATAAAAATGTAATTAGATTATTTAATGAAGTATTAAAGTAAAGGAAGAAAGTAATGAGTAAATTAACAGGAAAAGTATCAATAATAACAGGAGCTTCAAGAGGTATTGGTAGAGCTATAGCTTTGGATTTTGCAAAAGAAGGTGCAAGTATAGTAATTAATTATTCTAAAGATGATGATGGTGCAAATGAAACTTTAAATTTAGTTAAGGATTTAGGAAGTACAGGAATATTAATTAAAGAAGATGTTTCTACATATGAAGGGGCGGAAAGAATAGTTAATGAAACTATAAAGCATTTTGGAAAGATAGATATATTAGTTAATAATGCAGCTAAAAGTACTATAGGTTTATTTATGGATTCAAGTAAGGAAGAGATAAACAATATAATTAGTACTAATTTATTAGGGCCTATGTATTTAAGTAAATTAGTTATACCACATATGTTAGGTAAGGAAGGAATTATTCTTAATATTTCTTCTATATGGGGAGAGGCAGGTGCTTCTTGTGAGGTAGGTTATTCTACTACTAAAGGTGGTATTAATTTATTTACAAAAGCTTTAGCAAAAGAAATGGCACCATCAAATATAAGAGTTAATGCTATAGCACCAGGAGTTATAGAAACAAAGATGAATTCTTTTTTAAGTGAGGAAGATAGAAAGGAATTAGAAGAAGAAATTCCTATGGGTAGATTTGGACTACCAGAAGAGGTAGCAAAGACAGCTACATTCCTATGTTCAAAAGATTCATCCTATATTACAGGTCAAATAATAAAGGTAGACGGGGCAATACTTTAAAAATTGAGGTGCTGTATCAAAAATCTTAAAATAAAGATGTTATAGCAAGAAAAGATAAAATAATTAGCAAAATCAAACAGTTTATATGTAGCTAATTATTTTATCTTTTTTAATATCATACATAAAGTATTTTCAGTTCCTTAATTTTTTTATTCATCTTCAAGTTCAGCTTTTGGTAAGAAATATTTGAATTCTACTCCTTCTTCTATATTATTTAAGGAGTATTCAAAGTTATGTAAATCTAAAATGTTTTTTACTATAGCTAAGCCAAGACCTGTACTATTACCGTCTCTTCTTCTAGCTTTGTCTACTCTATAGAATTTAGTGAATAGATTTTGTAGTTCAGAAGGTTCTATATAACTACCTTTATTAATAACAGAGATTTTAAAGGTGGTTTCATTTTCGTAACAAATAGAAACGATAATATCATTTCCAGGAGAAGTGTATTTAATTGCATTGGTAATAATATTAGTTAACACTTGTTCCATTTGAAAAACATCTGCTTCTACATAAGAATAATCAGTATATGAATTATAAATTAAATTAAGTCCATTTTCTTCTGCATTAGATAAATGCTTAGAAACTACTTTATTAATTAATCTGTTAATATTAAATATTTCAGGAGAAGGTTTAATAACACCAGATTCTAGTTTTGAAAGTTCAAGCATGTTATATACAAGTACTCCCATCTTTTTTGATTCATCAATTATAGTTTCCAGGTAATGTTCAGATTGCTCTCCAGATACTATACCATCTTTTAAACCTTCAGCATAACCTTCAATGATTCCAATAGGAGTTTTTAACTCATGACTTACAGAAGCCACAAAATCTTTTCTTAAAGTTTCTAATCTTCTTTCTTTTTCTATATCCTCTTCTAATTGTTTGTTTTTATCCTTTAAATCTGTCAAAGCATTTTCTAGATTAGTAGAGAGGAAGTTTAAAGTATTAGCTAAATTTCCTATTTCGTCTTGGTTTTTAACATTACATTTTTCAGAAAAGTCCATTTGACTCATTTTAATAGCAACCTTATTAATTTTAGTAAGTGGGTTTGAAATAATTTTAGAAAAAATTAAAGCAAGTACAGCTGCTACAAATAAAAATCCTACAAATATATAAGTATAAAATTCACTAATTACATCATAAGCTTCAGTAATAGATTGAATAGATGCAACTGCTAGTAAAATAGCATCATTACTTCTGTAAATAGACATGGAAGTAACTACACCAATCTTTTGAGTATTAGATGTAGGATCATAAAAACTTAAAGTTATAGGTTGACCAGTTTTAAGAACCTGGTTAACTAAATCTTTATGAGAGTTAAAAACTAAATCAGAAAAGGATTGTAATATTTTTAAGTCATAAGCATCTTTATTTGAATTTTTAACTATATAATTTAAATCACCATTTAATGAGCATATACCTAATTTAGAGTTAGTATCTTCTTCAAAATTATTAATTGCATTACTAAGAGTAGAATCATTATTAATTTCAAAGGAATACATATGACTAAATTTTGAAGTTTCATTAACTAAGTTATTTTTTTTTCTTTTTTCATAAAAGCTTTGAAAGAAAAAAGTTTGAAATATTAAAGTTGTAGACATTAATAAAATTAATAAACCTAAAGTTATTACAAAAAGTTTAGAAGATAGTCTATGTCTCATTAATATTTCACCTCAAATTTATAGCCGCTACCCCTAACAGTTACTATATAATTTGATTTTTCTCCAAGTTTTTCTCTTAATCTTTTAACATTAGTATCAACAGTTCTAATATCACCATAATAATCCATACCCCAAACGTTATCTAATATAGTATCTCTTGATAGTGTAATAGATTCATGGTCTATTAAATATACTAATAATTCATATTCTTTTGGAGAAAGAGAAATAATATTGTTATTTACCTTTACTTCCTTAGACAACTTATTAATTACAAGCCCATTATATTCTTGGGAACTTGTATCTATATCTTCTCTAGTTCTCTTTAATAGAGCTTTTACTTTAGCTACTAGTACCTTAGGACTAAAAGGTTTGGTTATATAATCATCAGCCCCTATATCATAACCTTGAAGTTTGTCTTCTTCTTCACTTTTAGCAGTTAATAGAATAACAGGAAGAGTGGATACCTCCCTTATTTTATTTAAGGTAGTTAAGCCATCCATAACAGGCATCATTATATCTAGAACAATAAGATCTATTTTTTCCTTTTTAAAAATTTCTAAAGCTTCTAAACCATTCTCAGCTTCAAAAATATTGAAGTCTTCTTTAAGAAAATAGTCTCTTAATAAAAATCTTATTCTAAATTCATCCTCAACTATTAGAATATTCTTTTTCATATAATTTTCATCTCCTATATATTAAGATTTGTAAAGTAATCTTATCTATAATTATATATAAAATAAAAAGGATATAAAATAGAATAATAGAATAATATATTGTAAAGTAAGTAAAAAAAGATTATATTTAAAGTTGCTATAAGAAAAAAAGGAGCGTTTGAATGTTTAAACTTAATTTTGATATAAAAAAACATAAATTAGATAATGGACTAGAGATTTTAACTATAAAAAAAGATACTCAAATATCTTCAATAAATGTGGGAATAAAGGTTGGAGCTATGAATGAGAGTATGAAACAAAAAGGGTTAAGTCATTTTATTGAACATATGCTTTTTAAGGGAACTAATAATAGAGATAATGAACAGTTAAACTATGAATTAGAAGCTTTAGGCGGTGAATATAATGCTTATACAGAATATAATTCTACAGTATATACAATAAGTTGTTTGACAGAAGAATTAAAAAATGCAGTTGAACTTTTAGGTGATATGATTACTTCAGCAAATTTTCCAGAGGATGAGATAGAAAGGGAAAGAGGAGTAATTTTAGCTGAAATTAGGACAAGTAAGGATGATATTGAAGACTTAAGTTTTAAGAGAGTAAATGAAATAGCTTTTGAAAAAAGTCCTTTAAGAATTGATGTTACTGGAATTGAAGAAGAGGTCAGAAAATTTAATAAGAATGATATAGTAAAGTTCTATAAAAAGTATTACAGTCCTAAAAATGCACTAGTTACAATGGTATCTTCTTTTGAGCATGATGAAGCTAAAAAAATAATCGAAAAAGAATTTGGTTCATGGTCTGGAGAAGAAATAGAAGAAGTTAAAGTTGTAGAGGAAAATAATAAAAGTGTAAAAGTAACTAGCTATAAAAATGATATGGAGCAAAGTACTGTAATTTATTTATATACATTCTATGATTTAGATAAGAAATATGAACTTCCGTTAAGAATTTTAAATCATAGGCTTGGAGAAAGCTCAAATTCCTTATTATTCAGAGAAATTAGAGAAAAAAGAGGATTAGCTTACGATATATATACTCAATTAGATATGACAAAATATATAAAAACTCTATATATTTATACTGCTGTAGCAGAAGATGATGTGGAGGAAACAATTAAAGCTATAGATGAAACTTTAGATAATATATTAAAAGAGAAAATCGTTATAGGAGATAGAGATTTAGATATTATGAAAAAAGTTCATAAAACAGCAGTTATATCTACATTAGAAGATTCAGCAGAACTTTGTAATTATATATTACATCAAGAACTTGAAGATGAAGATATCTTTGAATTTGTAAAAGATATGGAGAGTTTAAATAATTTAAATAAGGGAAGAATAGATGAAGTATCTAAATTAGTATTAAAAGATCCTACAATTCATATTTTAAGAGCTACAAAGGAGTAGAGAGTTTGGGAAAAATAACAAAGATTGAAGTTCAGAAAAAAAATAAAGATAGAGTAAATGTGTATATAGATAATAATTTTGCATTTGCTGCTTTTAATGAATTAGTATATAAAGAAGGAGTAAAAGTAAATTTAGAAGTAAATGAATGAAGAAAAAATTTTAAGTGTAGCCAAAGAAGAAAATAAGTTAAAATGTAAAGAAACAGCTATTAGAATAATAGAAAGAAGCTATAAGACAGAAAAGGAAATGGAAGAAAGGCTATTAGAAAAGGGGTATGACATAGATAGCGTTTCCTATGCAATAAAGTTCTTAAAGGAATATAACTTTATTAATGATGAGTCTTATACAAAAATGTTTATAAAAGATAAAATCAAAAGTCAAGGAAGCCAAAAGATAAAGTATGCTTTAATAAGAAAAGGAATAGATAGAGATATAATAGATAATTTATTACTTGATGTGGATAAGGAGCAAGAAACAGAAGTACTTAAAGAATTAGCTATTAAAAAATATAATCAACTTGTTAAAAGAGAAGCTGATAAGTATAAACTTAGAGATAAGCTTTGTAGATTTTTAATAAGTAGAGGATATGATTATTCAAATGTTAAAGATATAATTAGAGAAGTTTTAGAGGAAAATGAATAAGGAAAAAAGGGGAAGAGAAAATGAGTTTGGATATTCAGAATTTGATTTGTCTAGGAACTATATTGATTTCTACTATATCTATAATTAGAATAGTTATGCAGACTAGAAGTTTAGGAGAAGGTATAAGATCTATAATTTCAGCTTGTTCTACTATAATTGCATTTTTTATTTTTATTACTTTTTATGAATTGCTTGATATAAGAATAACTAGTATATTGACGGATAAATTTTCTGCTAAGATAGGAAATAACATGATAATACATTTAGTAGTACTTGCTGTAATATTTATAATAATTAAATTTATTGTTGAAGCAATTTTAAGTTTAGTTAATAATTTTGTTTTTAGTAATAGTTTAAAGAGAATAGAAAATAAAGGTATGTTAATTATTTTATCTACTATATTTGGTGCTGTAAGAGGAATTTTAATATTAATAGGAATATTCTTAAGCTTAGCAATATATAATAATATTGCTAAAGATAATTTAAAGGTTAATTTTTTTGAAAATGTAAAAGCATATAACATTGTTCAGAAAATTGTAGATGGCAGTAAAATAAAAAATATATCTAATGGAATTAAGGAAAAGATTTCTTCAGGTGCATTAGTTTACTATAATGGAGTTACTGTAGATGAAGGAATAAAATCTAATGAAAGTATAGATAATAAAGCAAGAGAATTAGCTAAGAATGGACAAACTGTAAGGGAAAAAGCAAAAAATATATATACTTGGGTTGGAAGTAACATAACTTATGATGATGAAAAGGCTAGAAGGATAGTAGAGGACAATAATTCAGAAGAAAGTGGTTCTATAGTAACTTTTAAAAATAAAAAAGGAATTTGTTTTGACTATGCATGTCTTTATACATCTATGCTAAAGGCAGTTGGTATAAAAAGCAGGATAGTAATAGGAAAAGCTTATAATGGAGAAGAATTTGTAAGTCATGCATGGAATCAGGTATATCTATCAGATGAAAATAAATGGATAAATGTTGATTCAACATTCTATTCAGCTGGAGACTATTTTGATAATGCTAATTTTGACTCAGAGCATAAACAAGAAAGTATAGCTGGAGAATTTTAAACAAAAGGTGAAGTTCCAATTAAGGAACTTCACCTTTTGTTTAATCTATTAGTTATTAATTTTATAGCTTTTTCACAATCTGTATCTTCATTATTAAGTGCCCATGCAATATTGAAGTTTATTAAAGCTTTGTTAATATTTTCTTGCATGGCATAACAATAACCTAAATTAAAGTAATATTTGCTCTCTTTATGTAAATTAAGAGCTTTTTTAATCATAGATATAGCATTATCATAGTCTTTCAATTTAATGAAGCAAACGCCAGAATTATAGTAGGAGCAGGCTTCATTATTTTTTTGTTCAATAGCTTTTTTATAGTAGTCAATAGCTTTTTGATAATCTTGTGAATTATAAAGTTTGTTTCCTTCATTAAAAAAGTTCATATTGCCTCCTCAAAAATAAAAAGTTGTAACACATTAATGATTATAGACAGAGCTTTTATATTATATACATTTAAAATGGAATATATTACATATTCTATGTTTTTACTGAGGTGGGAAAAGTTATATGTGTAACTTGACCTTGAAAAACATGGCATAAAAGGTATAATAATAATTGGCTAGATTTTAAATAAGTAGGTGTGAAAATGAAAATATATAATATGGGATTAGATGTTGGTTCTACAACTGTAAAAGTAGTAGTTTTAGACCAAGATGAAAATATAATTTATAGCCAGTATAGACGACATTTTTCAGATATTAGAAATACTATTATAGAACTAATAAAAGAGGTCTATGCTAATGTTGGTGATGCCAAGGTTACAATTAGTGTTACAGGATCAGGGGGATTATCTGTATCAAAGTGGCTAAATATAAATTTTGTACAAGAAGTAATTGCATGTACTAAGACAGTAGAAACTAGAATCCCAAAAACAGATGTAGCTATTGAGCTAGGTGGAGAAGACGCAAAGATTACTTATTTTAAGGGCGGAATAGAACAAAGAATGAATGGTACTTGTGCTGGTGGAACTGGTGCATTTATTGATCAAATGGCTACATTGTTAAATACCGATGCAAAAGGGTTAAATGAACTTGCAAAATCGCATAAGGTTATATATCCTATAGCATCAAGATGTGGGGTATTTGCTAAAACTGATGTACAACCTTTAATTAATGAAGGAGCAAAAACAGAAGATATTGCAGCTTCAATATTACAAGCTGTAGTAAATCAAACTATAAGTGGACTTGCCTGTGGAAAACCTATAAGAGGAAACGTAGCATTTTTAGGTGGTCCTTTATTCTTTTTATCAGAACTAAGAAATAGATTTATAGAAACTTTAAATTTAACAGAAGAACAAATAATATTCCCTGAGAATTCTCAATTATTTGTAGCTTATGGTGCGGCATTATTATCAAGAAAAAGCTCAGAAGTAGAATTAAGGGATATTGCTGATAAGGTAGTTAAGATACAAGATATTAATGATGATGATGTAGAAAGACTTAGACCTTTATTTAAAGATGAAGAAGAATATAAGAGATTCGATGAAAGACATAAAAAAGCAAAAGCTAAAAGAGGAAACTTTGAAAATTATAAAGGAAAAGCATTTTTAGGAATTGATGCTGGTTCAACTACTACAAAGGTAGTATTAATTAATGAAGAAAGTGAAATAATATATAGCTATTATGGAAGTAATGGAGGAAGTCCATTAACTAAGATAATATCAATATTAAAGGAACTATATGCAAAACTTCCAGAAGGAGTTGAAATAGTAAATTCAACTGTTACCGGATATGGAGAAGCTTTAATTAAAGCAGCATTACATGTAGATATTGGAGAAATAGAAACTATAGCTCACTATAAGGCATCAGAATATTTCCTACCAGGAGTAGATTTCATACTTGATATTGGTGGACAAGATATGAAATGTTTAAAAATAAAAAATGGTGTAATAGATTCTATTCTTTTAAATGAAGCATGTTCAGCAGGATGTGGATCATTTATTGAAAGTTTTGCAAAATCGCTAAATATGAAAGTGGAGGATTTTGCAAAGGAAGCAGTTAAGTCTAAAGCTCCAGTAGATTTAGGATCTAGATGTACTGTATTTATGAACTCAAAGGTAAAGCAGGCTCAAAAAGAAGGAGCAGAAGTTTCTGATATTTCAGCAGGTCTTTCTTATTCAGTTATAAAAAATGCTTTATTTAAAGTTATAAAAATAAGAGATGAGAAAGAAATGGGCGAAAAGATAATAGTTCAAGGTGGTACTTTCTATAATGATGCAGTACTTAGAAGTTTTGAGCTAATATCTAATAGAGAAGTAGTAAGACCAGATATAGCAGGTATTATGGGAGCTTTTGGTTCTGCCTTAATAGCTAAAGAAAGATATAAGGAAGATAGAAAAACAACACTATTAAGTAGAGAAAAAATAGATGGTTTTGAACTGCATTCTGATTTTAGAAGATGTGGAAAGTGCGGAAACAATTGTTTATTAACTATAAATAAGTTCTCTACAGATGAAGAATTTATATCAGGAAATAGATGTGAAAGAGGTTTAGGTATTGAAACTATTAAGGAAGAAGTACCTAATATGTTTAAGTATAAGTTAAAAAGAACTTTCTCATATAAACCTTTAAAGAAAGAAGAAGCGAGAAGAGGAACAATTGGAATACCAAGAGTATTAAATATGTATGAAAATTATCCATTCTGGTTTACTTTACTAACAAACTTAGGATTTAGAGTAGAATTATCACCTATTTCAAGTAAGAAGGTATATGAATTAGGAATAGAAACAATACCTTCAGAATCAGCTTGTTATCCAGCAAAAATATCTCATGGACATATAATGTCTTTAGTGAATAGAGGAATAAAGAATATATTTTATCCATGTGTTCCATATGAAAGAATAGAATTTGCTGATGCAAACAATCATTATAATTGTCCTATGGTAACTTCATATCCAGAAGTAATAAGAAATAATATGGATGTTTTAAAAGAAGAAGGAGTTAAATTTATTCAACCATTCTTATCATTAGCAAATAAAGGAGCTTTAGTTAAGAGGATAGTAGAAGAATTTGAAGACTTTAATGTTACAAAGGAAGAAGCAAAAAAAGCAGTAAATGAAGCTTTCAAAGAAAGAGAAAACTTTGATAATGATTTAAGAAATAAAGGTAAAGAGGTACTAGAATATTTAAAGAAGACTGGAAAGAAAGGTATAGTACTAGCTGGTAGACCATATCATATAGATCCTGAAATAAATCATGGTATTCCAGATATAATTACTTCTTTTGATATGGCTGTTTTAACCGAAGATTCTGTAGCTCATCTTGGAGTTTTAAATAGTCCTTTAAGAGTAGTAGATCAATGGATGTATCATTCAAGACTATATAGAGCAGCAGCTTTTGTAGCAAAAGAACCATCTTTAGAACTTATACAATTAAACTCTTTTGGATGCGGTCTTGATGCAGTAACTACAGATCAAGTTGCAGAAATATTAGCAGAAGAAGGAAAGATATATACTTGTTTAAAAATAGATGAAGGTAACAATCTAGGGGCAGCTAAAATAAGAATTAGATCTTTAAAAGCAGCTATGGAGGAAAGAGAAAGAAATAATTATAAGCCTAAGGAAGAAAAAATAGTATATGAGAATCCAGTATTTACAAAAGAAATGCGTAAAACTCATACTATAATAGTTCCACAAATGTCTCCAATTCATTTTGAATTAGTAGAAGTAGCAGCAAGAGCTTGTGGATATAATCTTGAAGTACTTCCTTCAATAGATAGTGAAGCGGTAGAAGAAGGATTAAAGTATGTTAACAATGATGCATGTTATCCATCTATTATAGTAATAGGACAAATTATTCATGCTTTAAAATCAGGAAAATATGATTTAAATAGTACTGCAGTAATGATTAGTCAAACTGGTGGTGGATGTAGAGCTACAAATTATATAGGATTTTTAAAGAAGGCATTAAAAGAAGCAGGAATTAAAGGTGTGCCTGTACTATCCTTTAATACAGTTGGTCTTGAAAAACAACCAGGATTTAAAATAACTTTAAAGCTAGCAAAGAGAGCTCTTATGTCATTAGTTTATGGTGACTTATTTATGAGAGTATTATATAGAGTAAGACCATATGAAAAAGTAAAAGGTTCAGCTGATAAGTTACACGCTAAATGGAGTAAGATAGCTAAAGAAAATCTTATTAATGGAAGTAAAAGAGAATTTAATAAAAACATTGCTAAGATAGTTGAAGAGTTTGATAACTTAGAATGTTTAGATATAGTTAAGCCTAAGGTAGGGTTAGTTGGTGAAATTCTTGTTAAGTTCCATCCAACAGCAAATAATGATGTAGTTAAGATAATAGAATCAGAAGGTGCAGAAGCTGTAATGCCAGATTTAATGGACTTCTTCTTCTATTCAGCTTATGATGAAGAATTTAAATATACTCATTTAGGTGCAGGCAGAGTAAATAGAGATATATATATGTATGCTATAAAATATATGGAAGGGTATAGAAAAACCTTGAAGAAGGTTTTAGATAATTCTAAGAGATTCCATGCTCCAAAGCATATAAAAGAACTTGGAGATTTAGCAAAGCCAATATTATCTCTTGGTAATCAAACTGGTGAAGGTTGGTTCTTAACAGCTGAAATGATTGAACTTATAGAAAGTGGAGCAGATAATATAATTTGTATGCAGCCTTTTGCTTGTTTACCAAACCATGTAACAGGAAAAGGAATGATAAAAGCTTTAAAAGAAAAGTATCCTAAAGCTAATATAGTTGCAGTAGATTATGATCCAGGAGCTTCACAAGTTAATCAATTAAATAGAATTAAGTTAATGTTATCAGTTGCATTTAAGAAAGTTGAAGAACAAACTTTTGAGTTGCCAGGTAACAAAGCAGTTAATACTAGAGAAACAATGACTATTAAGAAGTAGTGATAAAAAAGTGTATTAAGCATTAATGTTTAGTGTACTTTTTGTTATTTAATCTTATTATGAATTTTTAGGCTTTGTAAAAAAATAAACCATTTAAGTAATGAGTTGGCTTGTATAAAGTTAATTTATTAAACATAACCTAACTTTGAGGTGATAGTTATGTCTAATAAAATGAAAGCAAATAATAAGCGTAAAAAGAAAAATGTAAATCATAATCCACAAGCAGAAAGCGTAAAAGCAGTTTTTGGAGAACCAAAGGCTAAGGTTTATGATCCAACAGATTTTAAAATTTAAATAAAGGTTGTTTTATGTAGTAATATTTGTTTGTAAATATTACTACATTATTTTTTGTTTAAATATTAATATATTTTCATATTTTTATGTTTTTAAAAATATATAAACATATTAATATATATGAATAAGTTGTTAAAAAATAAAAAAAGAATTATTAATAAAAGTTAAAAAAATTCTTAATATATTATCACTTTAATATGGAAATTATGTATAATATTTAATATGAAAAATTGTTGGAGGGAAAATTTATGAATAAGGTAATAGAAATTAAAGGCATAAAGTTAGGGGAAGGAATGCCTAAAATATGTGCTCCATTAGTAAGTGATACAGAAGAAAAATTATTAGAAGAGGCAAAAGAGATAAGCAAAGTTAATGAAGTTGATTTAGTTGAATGGAGAGTAGATTACTATAGAGATGTTTATAATATAGAAAAAGTAAAAAATATATTAAAAGAAATGGTTTTAATATTAAAAGATAAGCCTATATTATTTACTTTTAGAACTAAGAAGGAAGGTGGAGAAAGAGAAATATCAAATGAGGATTATATAAAGTTAAATAATGAAATGATAAGAGGTAAACTTATAGATTTAATAGATGTAGAACTAAGTATAGGAAAAGAAAGTAGTGAAAAAATATTAAAAGAAGCTAAAGATAATAATATAAAAGTTATAATGTCTAATCATGATTTTGATAAAACTCCACAAAAAGAAGAGATAGTTAAAAGATTAGAAAATATGATTTTACTTGGTGCTGATATTGCAAAGATAGCTGTAATGCCTAAAAGTGAAAAGGATGTATTAACGTTATTGTCTGCTACAGATGAAGTTAAAAATCGTTATAAAGGTCATCCAATTATAACCATGTCTATGGGGGGGACAGGACTTATAAGTAGAATTTCTGGAGAAATTTTTGGATCAGTATTAACTTTTGGTAGTGTAAAGAAAGTATCAGCTCCAGGTCAAATACCAGTTAAAAAGTTACATGAAATGTTAGAAGTTATACATAGTTATAAATAGATTAAATAAGTATTATAAAAAATCTTAGAATATATAGTTTTTGGTATTAATAAATTTTTATTCATATTAAAAACTTAATGTTCTAAGATTTTTTTTGCTTTTGGATAAACTAAAAAAATGTTTATTACATGGAAAAAATTATAGGAAAAGTATTGTGACAATATAGAAAAATTCATAAAAATAAAAAATATGTTCTTAAACGCGAAAAAACTGCAAAAATCATTTTTAATGATGAATAAATTATCATTTTATGAAAAATTATGGTAAGAAAATGGTAGTTGTGAGAGAATAGGCATGTAATGAAATGGTTTTAGGGGGTTAGAAAATGAAAAACAAATTAAACAAAACTGTTTCTGCATTATTAATGGGAGCTTTAGTTTTACCAACTACGGGGACTATTAATGTAGAGGCTAGTACAGGTCCTGATTCCGCAAAGGACACTTATAAGAGTAATTACACTTGGAATAAAGTTAATACTGGTGCTGGTGGCGGATTTATACCAGCAATAATATTTAACAAAGGAGAAAAGGACTTAATATATACACGTACTGATATGGGTGGTGCATATAGATGGGATCCTGAAACAAGTACATGGATTGGTTTATCAGATTGGGTTGCATATGATGACTGGAATCAACTTGGATGCGAAAGTTTAGCAGCGGATCCAATAGAAACAAATAGAGTATATGTTTTATCAGGAACATATACAAATGATTGGACTAGTGATAATGGTTGCATATTACGTTCAACTGATAAAGGTGATCATTGGGAAAAAACTGATTTACCATTTAAGGTAGGTGGAAATATGCCAGGACGTTCTATGGGTGAACGTTTAGTCATTGATCCAGTTGCTAATAATGTATTGTATTTAGGTAGTCATAAAGATGGATTATGGAGAAGTGAAGATTATGGTGTTACTTGGAACAAGGTAGAAGGATTTACTGCAGAAGGTAATTATATAGATCCTAACTTTAAAGATCAAACTGGTGTTGTTTGGGCAGAATTTGATCCAACAAGTGCTCCAGAAGGAACAACAGAAGATGGTAAGAAGTTACCTTGCCAAACTATTTATGTTGGTGTAGCTGATACAAAGCAAAGTATATATGTAACTCATGATGGAGGAAAGACTTGGGAACCATTAGAAGGACAACCTACTTTAGATAATCAATCATCATGGATAGATAACAATGATAATAAAAATCCACAAGCTTTCTTACCACATCACGGAAATATAGATGCTAATGGTAATTTATTTATTACTTATAGTAATGGTTGTGGACCATACGATGGAAGTAAGGGAGATGTTTGGAGATATAATACAAAGACTAAAGAATGGAAGAATGTAAGTCCTGTTCCATCAAGTAATACTTCAGATAATTACTTTGGATATGGTGCTCTTGCATTAGATGCTAAGCATCCTGGAACTTTAGTAGTTATGGCATTAAATTCATGGTGGCCAGATACTCAAATGTTTAGATCAACTGATTCAGGAGAACATTGGACACCAATTTGGAATTGGGATGGATATCCAAATAGGGTATTAAGATATACTCAAGATATTAGTAAAGCACCATGGTTAAACTTTGGTGGTAATCCAACATTCCCAGAACCTGAATTTAAGCTTGGATGGATGACTGGTGGAGCATCTATAGATCCATTTAACTCAGATAGAATGATGTATGGTACAGGTGCTACTATATATGGAACAAATAATTTAAGTGATTGGAAAGATGGAAGTAAGGTAAATATTAGCGTAATGGCACAAGGTATAGAAGAAGAATCTGTATCTAAGGTATTAAGCCTTTCTAAATCAAAAACACCATTGATTACAGGTATGGGTGATGTTTGTGGATTCCGTCACGAGGATTTAACAAAGGTACCAGATCAAATGTTTACAGTACCTAACTTTAGTACTTCCGACATTGATTATTCAGAAAATGAACAAAATTTCTTGGTGAGAGTTGGAAATGTACTTGATGATGATAAATCAAGAAAGAAGAGTATAGCATTCTCGTACAATGAAGGTAAAAACTGGTTCCAAGGTACAGATATAGAAGGTATTAAGGGAGATGCAGGTGGAACAGTTGCAGTATCGCCAAATAGCAAAGTAGTTCTTTGGGCACCAAGTGGAACAGGAACTAGAACTCCACATTATTCAACTAATAATGGTAGTTCATGGACTAAGGTTAAGGGATTACCAGATGGAGCTAAAGTTATTTCTGACCGTGTAAATTCAGATAAATTCTATGGATTCTCTGATGGTGAATTCTATGTAAGTACAGATGGAGCTAAAACATTTACTAAGACAGCAGCAGAAGGATTACCAAAGGATGGTACTCGTTCATGCAAAGCTGTTCCAGGACATGAAGGAGACATTTGGATTGCTTCAGGAACTAAATGGGGAGAAACTTATGGAATTTGGCATTCAACAGATTCAGGAGAAACATTTACTAAACTTGAAAATGTAGAAGAAGCAGATAGTATTGGATTTGGTAAAGCAGCAGAAGGTAAAGATTATTTTGCACTTTATACTAATGCAAAAATTAATGGTGTTCGTGGAATCTTTAGATCAGATGATGCAGGTGAAACTTGGGTAAGAATTAATGATTCAGAACATCAATATGGATGTGCTAGCGCTGATATTTCTGGTGACTATAAAGTATACGGTAGAGTATATCTAGCTACTAATGGTTTAGGTGTTGCTTATGGTGATATGGATGGAACAGTAATTCCAAAGGATCCAGATCCAAAGCCAGACCCAAAACCAGATACAAAGGTTATACTTGGAGATATAGATGGTAATGGAAAAATTGATACATTAGATTATGTAAAATTAAAGTTATATCTATCACATAAATATAAAGGAACAGATATTACAGTAAAAAATGCAGACTTAGATGAGGATGGAAATATAACAGTTAAGGATCTACTAGCATTAAGAATGATGATTTAGTAATAAACTTAATGTGGAAAATTTATTGACATTAAGATTATTAATATAAATTTAGCCAACTCGTAAAATTACCAAATTATATCATGAAAGAGGATTTTGCTAAAATTCCTCTTTTATGATATAAAATAAGGTTAATGGGAAAAAAAGTAGAAAAATATGAAGAAAAATGAAATAATAGTCATGTGTGGTAATACAACGAGGGGGAAATAACAAAGTAAGAATTTTTATTCATTAAATTTATGGATAAAATTTCTATATAAGTTTAGGAGGGGAAATAAAAAAATGAAGAGGAAAAAAATATGTTCAATTATTACTGCTGCGGTTGTTACAGCATCGTTAACAGTCCAAGGTGGTTATCAAGTTAAAGCTGCTGAAAAGCCAAGCGTAAGTTCAGTAGCTAGTAGTGTTAGAGGAGCAGCTACTAATGGTTTAGATTTGAAAATGTCTATGCCAAACACACAAGCTCAATCAGGAAATATTGCAGCTACTTATACATTAAAAAATGTATCAGATAGCGATATAGATTTAGGTGGAGTAGCAATAAATTATTATTACTCAGCAGATAATGATAAGCACCAAAATTTCACTTGTGATTATAGTGGTGGTATGGTAGGAGGAAATTATAAGAATCTTACTCAATCTATAACTGGTAAACTTGAACAAACAGGAGAGTCTGGAGATAGAAGTGATCGTATAGCTATAAGCTTTGCAAGTGATTCTGGAAGTCTTAAACCAGGTGAAGAAATAACAGTTCAATTTAGAGTATATAAAGATGATTGGTCAAATTATGATCAAAGTAATGACTATTCATTTAATGATGTTGATAAGGTTGAAGTGTTAGTTAATGGTAATCCTGGACCTGGACCTGGACCTAAACCAGTTGAAAAGGATGCTGTATTAAAATCAACAGAAGGTACTTTTGATTTAGCACATCCAGAAGATTTATTTGTTGGAATGGAACTAAACGGTAACCAGTTAAATTCAATTAAAAATGTTACTAAAAATGAAACTTTAACTTCCGGTGTGGATTATAAAGCAGATGATACAAGTACAACTTTATTAAAGAAATATTTAAGTAAGTTAGCAGTTGGTACTTATACATTAACTTTTGATTTCGGAAGAAATAGGGTAAATTATACTGTTAAAGTTATTGATTCAGGTGCTGTTGTTAAAGATGCAGTTGGAGTAAAAATTGGAGATGCAAGTGGAAAACAAGATGAAACTGTTACAGTTCCAGTTGAATTAACTAATGTTCCTGAAAAAGGAATTTACGGATATAGCTTCACAATAAAATATGATAATAAAAAGTTTGATGGAGTAGAGGTAACACCAACAGACTTAAATCCATCAGCAGAAGATAACTTTATAGCAACTGTAGATGAAGAAGCAGGAACAATAAAGATATCATATGTAAGTTCACAAATAGATGATTCAGAAACAATCTTTAAGAATGGAAAGATAGCAGATATAAGCTTCCATATTAAGAAATCAGCTCCAGTAGGAATTTATGATGTAGATGCAGAAGTTCAAGCAGGAAGTGCTGCATATGTAAATGATGATTATACTACAGGAGCATATGTAATAAAATATGATAATGGTTCTATTGAAGTTGTAGATAAAGATATTAAAGATTTAAATGTATCTGTAGGTAAGGCAGAAGGTAAGCCAGGAGAAACTGTTACAGTACCAGTAGAAATTAGTAGCGTAGATCCAGAAGGTGTATATGGATACAGCTTTACAATAAAATATGATAGTAAAAAGTTTGATGGAGTAAAGGTAGTACCAACAGACTTAAATCCATCAGCAGAAGATAACTTTATAGCAACTGTAGATGAAGAAGCAGGAACAATAAAGATATCATATGTAAGTTCACAAATAGATGATTCAGAAACAATCTTTAAGGATGGAAAGATAGCAGATATAAGCTTCCATATTAAAGATACAACTGAAGAAGGAACTTATGATTTAGATCTTGTAGATGAAGCAGGAAATGCAGCATATGTAAATGATGATTATTCAACAGGAGCTTATAAGGTTGTAAGTACTGATGGTTCTATAGAAGTTGGAAAAATACCACCTAGACCTGTAAAAGATTTAGAAGTAGCTGTTGGAGAAGTACAAGCTGCAACTGGAGAAAAGGTTACAGTACCAGTAGAAATTAGTAGCGTAGATGAAGAAGGTGTATATGGATACAGCTTTACAATAAAATATGATAATACAAAGTTTGATGGAGTAGAAGTAAGACCAACAGACTTAAATCCATCAGCAGAAGATAACTTTATAGCAACTGTAGATGAAGAAGCAGGAACAATAAAGATATCATATGTAAGCTCACAAATAGATGATTCAGAAACAATATTTAAGAATGGAAAAATAGCAGATATTGATTTCCATGTAAAAGATGCAACTCCAGCAGGAACTTATAAGTTAGATCTTGTAGATGAAGCAGGAAATGCAGCATATGTAAATGCTGATTACTCAACAGGAGCTTATAAAGTTGTAAGTACTGACGGTGCTATAAAAGTTACTCCAAATAGTGACTTAGTTAACTTTACAATAGGAAATGAAACTGTAGCAAAAGACGGAAAAGTAAATGTTCCAGTATCATTAGATAAGAAGAGTAAGAAAGGTGTATATGGATACAGCTTTACAGTAAAATATGATAATACAAAGTTTGATGGAGTAGAGGTAACACCAACAGACTTAAATCCATCAGCAGAAGATAATTTTATAGCAACTATAGATGAAGAAGCAGGAATAATAAAGATATCATATGTAAGTTCTACAATAGATGATTCAGAAACAATTTTTGAAAACGGAAAGATAGCAGATATAACTTTACATGCTAAGAAAGATGCAGAAGCAGGAAAATCTAAGTTAGATATTTTAGGTGAAACAGCAAATGCAGCATATGTAAATGATGATTATTCAACAGGTGCATTTAATGTAATGGATACAGATGGATTTGTAACTATTGTTGATGGTGAACAACCAGAACAAGATTCAACATTAAAGACTTCAAAAGTTACTTATAATCCAGAAGAAGCAAAAGATATAGAAGTAGGAGTAAACTTCAATGGAAATAAACTTGTAAGTATTAATGATGGAACTAAGGATTTAGTTGAAGGTAAAGATTATACTGTAACTTCTACTGGAGTAGTATTAAGTAAGAGTTATTTAGATACTTTAGCTCAAGGTAAGACTGCAGAACTTACTTTCAAATTTAGCGCAGGTAAGGATGCAACTTTATCAGTAAAAGTATTAGAAAAGAAAGTAGAAGTAAAAGATTCTACAATTAACCCTACTTCAGTTGAATTTACTAAGGGTGAGGCAGAAGATACAACTATAGATTTAACACTTAATGGAAATAAACTTGTTGCTATTAAAGATGCAGCTGGTAAAGCAGTAAAGTTTACAGACAAGGGTGACTCAGTAGTAATATCTAAAGATTACCTTAACACATTAGAAGCAGGAACTACTGAATTAACATTTGAATTTAGTGCAGGAAAGAGTGCTACTCTTACTGTAAAAGTTAATGAAGCAAAACCACAAACAGAAGGACAAGTTATATCAGTAGATTCAATTAAAGCTAAGGCTGGAGATACAATAACAGTTCCAGTTAAGATTACAGGAACTCCTGCAGAAGGTATTGGATGCTTCTCAATTGAATTAGGATTCGATACTAAGTATTTAGAATTTGTTAGTGCTACAGCAGGTGATATAGTTACAAATGCTAAATCAAACTTCAGTGCTGATTACTTCAAGGAAGATAGTATAGTATCATCATTCTTCACTTACAATAAGAAGAAAGCAGACCAAATAGTAAAAGATGGTACTTATATGAATGTTACATTCAAAGTAAAATCAGGAGTAAAAGGAACAACTAAATTAACTGTAGATCCAAGTGCTGTTATAAGTGCTAAGCCATCTAGAGAAGATATTCCTTTCACAGTATCAGTAGGTAACATAGTAATTGAATAGTAAAGATTACTAAAAAAATAAATTAATAATAAGTCTAGTTCTTATAGACCTTAGTGTCTATAAGAACTAGTAAATATGGTTATGAGAAATTAAAGGGGTTGAATTAAATGAAAAGGATAAGTTTAATAGCATTACTAGTCCTTACTTTAACTACCACATTAATAACACCAAGTTTTAGGTGTGAAGCAACAGAAGATAAGAAGTCAGAAGAAAATGTTACATATAATTATGGAGAAGCATTACAAAAGTCAATAATGTTTTATGAATTTCAACGTTCAGGAAAATTACCTGAAAATAAAAGAGAAAATTGGAGAGCTGATTCCGCAATGAATGATGGATCAGATGTAGGAGTGGATCTTACTGGTGGATGGTATGATGCCGGAGATCATTTGAAATTTAATTTACCAATGTCATATAGTGCAGCGATGCTTGCATGGTCAGTTTACGAAGATAAGGATGCCTATGAAAAAAGTGGGCAGTTAAAATATATAATGGATGCAATAAAGTGGGCTAATGATTATTTTATAAAATGTAGCCCTAAGAAAGGAATTTATTACTATCAAGTAGGTGATCCAGGAGCAGATCATAAATGGTGGGGAGCACCAGAAGTTATGCAAATGAAGAGACCAACATATACTTTAGATGCTGAGCATCCAGGAAGTGCAGTTACAGCAGAATCTGCAGCTTCTTTAGCAGCAGCAGCAACAATATTTAAAGATAGTGATAAGGAATATGCAGATTTATGCTTACAACATGCAAAGGATTTATTTGAATTTGCAGATGAAACTAGAAGTGATAAAGGATATACAAAGGCTGATACTTATTATACAAGTGGAAGTTTTTATGATGATTTATCTTTTGCAGCAACATGGTTATATATAGCTACAGGAGATAAAGAATATTTAGATAAAGCAGAAAGTTATGTTCCAAATTGGGGAGTAGAACAACAAACATCAATAATTTCTTATAGATGGGGACATTGTTGGGATGATGTACATTATGGAACACAAATATTATTAGCTAGATTAACTGATAAGGAAATATATAAGGAAAGTGCCGAAAGAAACTTAGACTGGTGGACTACAGGCTATGATGCTGGATATGGAGTTAATCGTATTCAATATACACCAGATGGATTAGCATGGCTTATGCAATGGGGACCTTTAAGATATTCTACAACTACAGCATTTTTAGCTGGTGTATATTCAGAATGGAAGGGATGTCCTGCTGATAAAGCAAAAACTTATAAAGAATTTTTAGAAAGTCAAACTAATTATGCTTTAGGAAGTACAGGAAGAAGTTATGTAGTAGGTTTTGGTGAAAATGCACCTAAATCACCACATCATAGAGGATCTCAATCTTCATGGTTTGATCAAAAGAAAGTACCAGAATATAATCGTCATGTTTTATATGGTGCATTAGTTGGAGGACCGAACTTACAAGGTAAATATGTTGATGATGTAGAGGACTTCCAAGCTAATGAAGTAGCATGTGACTATAATGCAGGTTTTGTAGGAGCACTTGCTAAGATGTATAAGTCTTATGGTGGAAAGCCAATAGATGACTTTAAGAGTATAGAAGAAAAGACAAATGATGAGTTCTATGCTGCAGCACGTGTAAATGCTAAAGATAAGAACTTTATAGAAATAAAAGCATACCTTTATAACAAATCAGGTTGGCCTGCAAAGGTAGGAGATAAACTTTCATTTAGATATTTTATGGATTTAAGTGAATTGTATGAAGCAGGTTATACAAAGGATGATTTAAAAATTACAACAAATTATAATGATGGTGCAAAAATGTCAGAAGTGCTACCTTGGGATGAAAAAAATCATATTTATTATGTAATAGCAGATTTTACAGGAACAAAGATTTATCCAGGTGGACAATCAGATTACAGAAAAGAAGTTCAATTTAGAATAGCAGCACCAGCTGAAACTAATTTCTGGGATAATACAAATGATTTTTCTTTTGAAGGTATTCCTACTAGTACAGAAGAAGATCCTAAGCAAACAGAAAACATACCAGTATATGATGATGGTGTTTTAGTATATGGAAAAACTCCAACTGGAGGACAAGCAATTGTTACTTTAGGAGATGTAAATAATGATGGAGTAGTAGATATGCTAGATTATGTTAATTTAAAGATGTATTTAAGTAAAAAAATAAAAAAGATAAATGTAAATGCTGCAGATTTAAATGAAGATGGTTTAGTGAACGTAAAAGATTTGTTGGTACTAAGACAATTAGTGTAAAAGAAATCAATTAGAAGGTGAGAGTTTGAAGATACGAAATTTATTATCTATTGGTTTAGCATTAATATGTTTGGCTATAGGTATTCCAAGTATTAATGTTAAAGCAGGAGAAGTAAATAATGAAAAAAACTTTGTAAAAACAGATGGTACAAGATTTACATTAGGAAATAGTACATTTTATTTTGCAGGAACTAATAATTACTATTTACCATATACACCGGATTATATGGTGAATGATGTATTTGAAAAAGCTCAGGCTATGGGACTAAAAGTAATGAGAACATGGGGATTTAGTGATGGTGAACCTCATTGTGATTTAGTACTTCAACCTAGCCTTGGAGTATATAGTGAAGAGGGATTTAAATATTTTGATTATGTAGTTCAACAAGCAGAAAAGTATGGTATGAAGTTAGTAGTTCCTTTAATTAATAATTGGAAGGAATTTGGAGGGATAAACAAATATGTTGAATGGACAGGAGCTGGGTCTCATGATTCATTCTATACTAACGAAAAGTGTAAAAAAGCTTATAAAGATTATATAAATTATTTTATAAATAGAACTAATTCTTTAACTGGAATTAAGTATAAGGATGATCCAACAATAATGACATGGGAACTTGGAAATGAACCAAGATGTCAGTCAGATACTACTGGAACTACTCTTGTTAATTGGGCAAGAGAAATGAGTGATTATATAAAAAGTCTTGATAAGAATCATTTAGTAGCAGTAGGTGATGAAGGATTCTTTAATAGAAAAGGAAGTAGTGATTATTTATATGGTGGTGGAGAAGGTGTTGATTATGATAAATTAATAGCTTTACCATCTATAGATTATGGAACATATCATTTATATCCAAATGGCTGGGGAAAGACAGTGGATTGGGGAACTAAATGGATAAAAGATCATATAGAAGCAACTAATGAAGTAAATAAACCATGTGTATTAGAAGAATATGGTGTTGAAAGTGGAGATAGTGAAAAGGCTAAGGTATACAAAACTTGGGGAGATACTATTTTAGAAAATGGCGGAGCTGGGACAATGTTCTGGATTCTAACAGGAATACATTGGGATAAAAGGAGTCTTTATGAGGATTATGATCATTATAGAGTAATATATCCAAGTATTGTAGCAGATGTGCTAGCTGATAATGCATCTAAAATGACAGCAAAGAATACTGAAATAATGGTTAAGCCATTACTTGGTGATTTAAATAATGATAAGCAAGTAACAGTATTAGATTATATATTATTACAGCAATATTTAAAGAAGATTAATACTAATGTAAATGTAATAAATGCTGATATTAATGAAGATGGGTTAGTAAATGTTAAAGATTTAATGCAATTAAGACAAATGATCTAATAAAATTCATTAGGTCAGATGCTTTAATTATAAATGGTATGGGGGGAAAAAAGATGATTAGAAGAAAAAAATCATTATTGACATCCATTTTGGCAATGACAATTGGATTTACTACTATTTTTCCAGCAGCTATAGCGAAAGCAGATAGTTTTGACTACAATACTGCATTTAAAGATTCAATATATTTTTATGATGCAAATAAATGTGGTAAGGATGCTGGAGAAAATAATTACTTTAGTTGGAGAGGGGCATGTCATACACAGGATTCTATAAATGGTATTGATTTAAGTGGTGGATATCATGATGCAGGGGATCATGTGAAGTTTGGATTACCACAAGGATATGCAGCTTCAGTATTAGGTTGGTCACTATATGAATTTGGAAATGCTTATGCTCAGGTAAAAATGAAAGATAAAGCACTTGAACAATTAAAACATTTTACAGATTACTTTTTAAAGTGTCATCCAAAAGCAGATAAGTTCTACTACCAAGTTGGACATGGTGGAGATGACCATAGTTATTGGGGAGCACCAGAAAAACAAGATAATAGTTCAAGAACTTATATTAAAGAAGCATCTCAAGAGGCAGCTTCAGACATAGCTGGAGAAACTTCTGCAGCTTTAAGTTTAATGTACTTAAATTATAAATCAAAAGATTCTGCTTATGCCGATAGATGTTTAAAGGCAGCAAAAGAATTATATGAAATGGGTAAAAATCATAGGGGAAAAGGTGGATCTCAAGGATTCTATGATTCTTCACATTATGATGATGACCTAACTTGGGCTGGTATATGGTTATATAAAGCTACTAGTAATAGCCAATATCTAAGTGAAGCTAAACAATTTATAAAGTTAGATTCGCAATGGCTTAATACAAATTGGACAATGTGTTGGAATGATATGAAAGTTCCTGCAACATTAATGTTATATAGATTAACAGGAGATAAGGAATATAAAGATGCTATTGATTACAACATGAATTGCTGGAAGCAAATGCAGCCTACTCCAGGTGGTCTTAAATTCTTAAATAAGTGGGGACCACTAAGATATGCAGCTAGTGCTTCAATGATGGCATTACTTTATTATAACGATACTAAAGACAAATCATTAGTTGATTTTGCAAAATCACAATTGGAATATATTATGGGTAAAAATCCAGAAAATATGTCTTATATAGTTGGTTTTGGAAACAAGTGGCCAAAGAGCCCTCATCATAGAGCAGCTAATGGATATACTTACGAAAATCAAGATTATAAAACTCATCCTAATAAACATGTTGTTACAGGTGCTTTAGTAGGAGGTCCAGATTCTAATGATAGATATCCAGATCAAATAGACTTATATGAAAACACTGAAGTATCTATAGATTATAATGCAGGACTTGTAGGAGCTCTTGCAGGTTATATTAATCTAACAGCTAAGCCAGACGATGGTGAAAAAGTTTTATACGGTGATGTTGATAATAATAAAAAAGTAGATATGTTTGATTATATACTTTTAAAACAATATTTAAGCCACATAAAATCAGATGCAGATATTAATAAGAAAGCTGCTGATGTTAATCAAGATGGCAAAGTTAATGTTAAAGATTTATTAGAATTAAGAACAATGTTCTAAACAAATTGGTTTGTTAATGTCAAAAGTGTAAAAACCATAAAGTAATGATTTTGGGTTATATATACACTAATGATTTTACAATATATATTATTACTTAATTTAAGGGGGAATTTATAGTGATTAAGGCAAGAACCAAATTATTAATTGCTTCAGTTATTTGTGGAGCAACTTTATTAGCACCAGTTGCAACTAGCGCAGCTACACTTTCAACAAAAGAAGCAAAAGAAAATTTCTTAGAAATGAGAAAGAAAATGAGTGATCCAGCTAATGGATACTACAAGGAATTTAAAGCAAATGGAAAAACTTTAAAGGTTCCATACCATGCTGTTGAAACTTTCTGTGTTGAAGCACCAGATTATGGACATGAAACTACAAGTGAAACTTATAGTTATTACATGTGGTTAGAAGCTATGTATGGTAAATTTACAGGAGATTGGAAGCCATTTAAAGATTCATGGGCTTCAACTGAAAAGTTTATAATTCCAACATCTGCAGACCAACCATCTGGTGGATATAATCCAAATAAGCCAGCTACATTAGCTAATGAATATTTATCTACTAGTAAGTACCCAAGTAAAATGGATTTTGGTGCTCAAGTAGGACAAGATAAAATATATAACGAATTAAAGAGCACATATGGAACTGATCAAATATATGGTATGCACTGGTTATTAGATACAGATAACTGGTATGAATATGGAGTACGTGGTAAGAAGGGCGATAACTCTGCACCAGTATACATTAACACTTACCAAAGAGGTGGTAATGAATCAGTATGGAAGACAGTTCCACATCCATCATGGGAACAATTCCAAGCAGGTAAAGATGGTGGACAAGAAGGATTCTTAAGCCTATTTACAGGTGATGATCATTATTCAAAACAATGGAGATATACAATAGCTTCAGATGCTGATGCTCGTGCTATTCAAGCAACTTATTGGGCAGATGTTTGGGCTAAAGAACAAGAAAAAGGTTCAGAAGTAAAATCAGAAGTAGAAAAGGCTACTAAGATGGGAGATTACTTAAGATACTCTATGTTTGATAAGTACTTCAGAGAAATTGGTACTGCTTCAAATGATAAGCAAGGAGAAAATAAACATTACTTATTAGGTTGGTACTATTCATGGGGTGGAGATCTTCAAGGTCAATGGTCATGGAGAATTGGATGTTCTCATAACCACTTTGGTTACCAAAATCCAATGGCTGCTTGGGTTCTTTCTACTAGTAATACTGATGATAGTACATCAGATTTCTCTCCTAAGTCACCAACAGCTTCAGATGACTGGGCTAAGAGCTTAGACCGTCAACTTGAATTCTATCAATGGTTACAATCAGACGAAGGTGGTATAGCAGGTGGTGCTACTAACTCTTATACTACTGATCAAGGAAGTTATCAAAACTATCCAGCAGGACATGCAACATTCTATGGAATGGCTTATGATCCAGCTCCAGTTTATTTAGATCCTTCAAGTAATAGATGGTTTGGTATGCAAGCATGGTCAATGCAACGTATGGCTGAATACTACTATCAAACAGGAGATAAGAGAGCCGGTACACTTCTTGATAAATGGGTTAAATGGGTTGAAAATGTAGTTAAATTAAATGCTGATGGAACTTATAATCTTCCAGCTAACTTAAAATGGTCAGGACAACCTGATACTTGGAATGGAACTTATACAGGAAATCCAAATCTTCATGTTGAAGTTGAAACTTATGGAACAGGAGATATAGGACTTACTGGTTCATTATCTAACACATTATCTTATTATGCAGCTGCATGTGGTAAACATAGAGGAGTAGTAGATGAAGCTTCTAAGAATTTATCTGCTGAATTATTAACTCGTATGTGGAATTTATATAAAGATGATAAGGGATTAGCTTCAAGTGAAGTTCCTGAATACAACAGAGTATTTGATACAGAAGTCTTTGTACCACAAGGATGGACAGGAAAGATGGGTAATGGAGATAAGATATTCAATGGAAATAAATTCATAGACATACGTTCTAAGTATAAGAAAGACCCTGATTATGCAAGAGTAAAAGAAGCATATGATGCAGGAAAATACGATGAAATTAATGCTGATGGTAGCTCAAATGGTGCTGTATTTAAATATCATAGATATTGGGCACAAACTGATGCTGCTGTAGCATATGGTACTTATGCATTATTATTTGAAGGTCAAGGTCCTAACTTAGGTGATGTTAATGGAGATGGTAAAGTAAATACTCAAGATTATGCTATGTTAAAACTATACTTAGCTAAGAAGATTAAAGCATCAGCAATAAATATGACTAACGCTGATGTTAATGAAGATGGTGTAGTTAACGTTAAGGATTTATTAGCACTTAGACAAATGATTTAATTTTAAAATTTAGGGGGAGAGAGAATGATAAAGAAAAGATTACTTTGCTTAGTTCTTTCTGCTGCTACTATGGGAGCTACAATTGTAGCTCCTATAGGAACAGATCAAAGAGAACCAAAAGCAGCTACAAAGATAGTAAGTAAGGGAGATTTAATACAAAATAATGATTTTGCTGGTGGTAAAGGATTACCATGGACAGTTGTTGAAACTTACCCAGCAACTAGTGAATTTGATATTAATGATGGTTCATATGACATAAATGTAACTAACATTAATGGAAGAGATAAAGATAATAGATGGGCAGTTCAATTCCGTCATAGAGGATTAACTTTAGTACAAGGACATACTTATAAAGTATCATTTACTGTAAAGGCTGAGCAAGATTGTAAGATTTATCCTAAGATAGGACGTCAAGGTGGAGATTATAAAGAGTTCTGGAATAATAACTGGGAACCATATACTTTAAGAGCTGGAGAAACTAAAACTATCACTTCACAATTTACAATGAATGATAGAACTGAAAATCAAATAGAATTTGCATTCCACTTAGCTGGTGATTGTGCTGCATCTAAATTACCTTATAAGTTTACATTTACTAATATAAGTGTAAAGGATCCACAATTCAAAGGTTATGAAAAAGACTATGATGAAAATGGATATGCAATCCGTGTTAACCAAGTAGGTTACTTCACTAATTCTGAAAAGAAAGCTACAATATCAACTACAGCTAATAAGCCAATTGAATGGAAATTAGTTAACTCAAGCAATAAAACAGTTAAATCTGGTATGAGTACAGTTATAGGTAACGATGAAGCATCAGGAGATAATGTACATCAAATAGACTTCTCAGATTATAATGTTAAGGGTACAGGATATAAATTAGTTATAGATGATAAATATGTAGTACCTGAACATAATGATGATGTTGATGAAGATTTAAATGTAAAGGGTGAAAGTACTCCATTTGATATAGGAGATAACCTATACAGTCAAATGAAATATGATGCAATTAAATACTTCTATCATAACAGAAGTGGTATTGATATAGAATCTAAATATACTGATGGTAGATCTGATTTAGCTAGAAAAGCAGGTCATAAGCCTGATATAATGCCATGTGCAAAAGATACTTGGTATAAAGAAAATTATTCTTTAGATATAACTGGTGGATGGTATGATGCCGGAGATCATGGTAAGTATGTTGTTAATGGTGGTATATCTACATGGACTATGCAAAACCAATATGAACGTGCTTTAAATGCAGGTGAAGATGTTAAAGCTATGCCATATGGTGATGGTACTATGAATATACCTGAAAGTGGTAATGGAAATCCAGATATATTAGATGAATCACGTTGGAATGTAGAAGCATTATTAAAGATGCAAGTACCAGATGGTAAAGAACTTGCAGGAATGGTTCACCATAAAGCTCATGATGAACGTTGGACAGCTTTAGGTATTAAACCAGAAGATGACCCAATGGATCGTTATTTACAACCACCAAGTACTGCAGCAACATTAAACTTAGCTGCAATTGCTTCTCAAGCATCACGTTTATGGGAAAAATATGATTCAACATTTGCTGATAAATGTTTAGCATCTGCTAAGAAAGCTTGGAAAGCAGCACTTGCTCATCCAGACATATTTGCACCACTTAAAGGTGGAGTAGGTGGAGGAGCTTACGGTGATAATAGGGTAGAAGACGAATTCTACTGGGCAGCAGCTGAATTATATGCTACTACTGGAGATTCTGAATATTTAGATTTCATGAAGAAATCACCTTGCTATTTAGCTATGCCATCTAGCTTAACTGGTGGAGAAGATACAGGAGTATCTGGATGCTTTGACTGGGGTAATGTTGAAGGTTTAGGAACATTAAGTTTACTAGCATCTAAAAATAAATTACCTGAATCTGAAATTGCAAAGGCTAAGGCAAATGTAACTAAGGCAGCTGATGTATTTGTTGAAAATACAAATAAGGAAGGTTATGGTACTTCTATAACTACAAGTCAATTTGAGAAATATAAAGGATATCCATGGGGTTCTAACTCATTTGTAACAAATTCAATGATATTATTATCTTATGCAAATGATATTAATAAGGCTACTACTCCTAAGTACTTAAATGCTGCAAATAGAGCTATGGATTATATCTTAGGTGAAAATGCTAATAACCAATCATATGTAACTGGTTATGGTACAAAATCATTACAAAATCCTCACCACAGATTCTGGTCTTACCAAGCTGATAACGAGTTCCCTAAGGCTCCATCTGGTGTAATTTCAGGTGGTCCAAACTCAGGCTTAGAAGATCCATGGGTTAAGGGTTCAGGATGGAGACCAGGACAAAAACCAGCAGCTAAATGCTTCATGGATAATATAGAATCATGGTCAACTAATGAATGTACAATCAACTGGAACGCTCCATTTGCTTGGATAACTTCATACCTAGATGATCATAATAATCCAATACCTATAGATCCTATAATATATGGAGATGTTGATGGAGATAAGAAGGTAAATGTTAAGGATTTACTTGCTATTAAACAATTCGTAGCAGGAGTTGATGTTAAAATCAATTCAAGAAATGCTGATGTTAATGGTGATGGAAAAGTAGATTTATTTGATACTATTCTTATCCAACAATATTTAAAGAGAGTAATAACTAAATTCCCTGCTGAAAAGTAATTGAATTTGGTTAAATAAAAAAGATTCGGAAAATATCCGAATCTTTTTTTGTATATATTAACGATATGTGTAGAAAAATGAATAAATTAAAAGAGTAAACATTTTTAAAAATATTATGTATAATATGTAATATTATGATATAATTATATTAGGATTTTGAGAGGAGAGAGTAAAATGAAAAGGAATTTTAAGAGTATAATTGCAGTACTTATTTCAGCAATAGCTATGGCAGTAGCAGCTGTATCTTCATCAATGTGTTTTTTTTGGGCATATGAGGAGGTTGAAATGCCTAAGTTTTTAATAAAAAAAGATAATTAGATTTATGCATAATTTATAATTAAAAATATGGTGTTGTCGTACAAATATTTAATTGAATTTGTACGACAACACCATATTTTTATATATTTTCTATTATTAATTCTTGTTTAAAGACCTCATTATTAACAGAAGTATTAAGAAGAATATTTCTATATTCAGAATTTATTAGTTCTTTTACGAATTTTAACCCAATTCCATGATTACCACCTTTAGTTGTAAAATTATTTTCATATAATTTATATATAGGTGGACAGTCTTTAGAACAAGAGTTTAAAATTACTATAATAACATTATCATCATTTTTTATTGCTGCAAAATGAATAAACTTCTTTTCGCATAATGAAGTTGCTTCTATAGCATTATCTAAGAAAATTCCAATTATTCTACATATGTCTATGGTTTTAATTGATATCTTATCAATTTCTTCAAAAATTTCTATACGAGTTTCTATACCGTGTGACTGAGCTATTAATATCTTAGATGATATCAAAGCTTTTAAAGGCATTATTTTTATGTTTTTTAATAAAGATATATATTTATCACGATTTACTATTTTGTTACTTTCAGGTAATAACTCTGTTCTATAGAATTCCTGTAATCCATGAATATCCTCTTCATTAATGTAGTCTCCTAAGGTGTACAATATATTTACATAGTCATGCTTAAATCTTCTTAGATCAGAAGACATACTTTCTAACATATTAGTATAGTCTTTTAATTGTTTATTTTCTTTATCTATAAGTTCCTGTTTATTTGATATATTTATTACATTAATTAAGATATATGCCACAATTACTAATAATATTATTATAGTAAATGCGGATAAGCTATATATTATTTCAAAAAATAATGTATCATATGCAAGTGTGATTTTATAAGTTATTGCAAATAAAACTGCATAGGTAATATAGATAATAATAACTATAGCAAAAACAGATCTAATAAATTTTTTTAATGATTTATTTGATAATAAATTAGGATGAACATCTATAACTTTCAGTGTTAGTTTTTTTATTAAAAAACAAAAAAGCAGTGTTAAAACTAATATAGGTATATTAACAAAAAGTTTAAAAATAGAATTTGATTCTAATTCCCTAAAAGATACATTCAATAGTAATGTGTAAAGATTACCTACTATAGAATCACTTACTGACATACTAATATTAATTAATATGTATATGCTAGTAGAATATACTACGTTGCGAGTAATTGTATATAAAAATGTAATAAAAATAAAAGCTGAAAGTATTATCGATATTTCCTTTGAAATATTAGAAATTGATACAAGTACTAGATACATACAAATCAAATAAGTTATAAATTTGAATTTATTTTTTAATATATCAATAAACATACATAAAGGTATAGAAATAAGTAATGTTGAAAATAAAGGATATAAAACATTAAATAAACTTTGGGACATTAAAACATCTCCTTATTAGAAGTTATTTTAGGCATTTTTGTAATAATCCTTTTAAGTATCTAGAAGCAACATAACACGTTTCACCATTTAACATATGAATAATTAAGTTTTCTTTATCTATTGATTTGATTTTTTTAGTATTAACTAGATACGAACGGTGAGGTTTATAGTATGATGGTGTTAAATTAGTTTCAATATCCTTTAAAGTACCATAAAATTCAGAATAACCTGTAGATGTATGAATTCTTATCTTATGTTCAGTATCAGCAGTCTCGAAAAATAATACATCATCAAGATCGAAAAAAACAAGGTTATTACCTATATCTATAGGAATTATATTAGATTTTTTATTTTTACTATTTGCAATATCAGTACATATTTGTGAAATACAATCATGAATTTTTTCTTGAATTGTTTCATTATCACCCTTTAATATATAATCCATAGCACGTACTTTATATTGGAAAGTAAGTAAAGTTAATTCTGCATGAGCAGTTAAAAATATAATATACCCCGATGAATCATATTTTCTTATTAACTTTGCTAATTCTATTCCGTTAATAGAGTTTTGTAAGTCTATGTCTAAAAAATAGATAAAGTTAGTAGAAGAATTATTTTCTACATGTTTAATTACTTCATTAGGATTATTTGTAGAAAGTGTGATTTTAAAGTCTAAATCTTCAATTTCATTATTAATTATTTTCTCAATATCCCTTCTTTGATGCAAATTATCTTCGCAAAGTATAATATCCATAAAGTTTTCCCCCCATAAATTTAAGATAGATTTTACATTATATTATACCATTTTTTGAATTAAATTGTCTATAAAGGAATATTATCGTAATTCCTGTAGGAATTTTTAAAAAAATTATACATTAATGGTGTAGTGGATATAGCAGCTTCTAAATTTGATATTGATATTATAGTTTTATAAATAGAATTATTTAAAAATAAAGAAAAAATAAAAAGCAAAATTAAAGAAATAATTGAATAAATCTTTAGTTTTAATCGTAACTTTTTACTCACTAAAGGTCTTTTTTTAGTATCAGCTGGTGAGTATTTTATCAGAATAATTAAATTTATTATAAATATTAAGATTAATTCATAAAAATTGAATTGAAAATTAATGCTAAAAAGTACATTTCCTAAAAAGAATATGTAGTTTACTATTATACAAGTTATAGTAGAGTTAGCATGAGTGCCAGATGCAGACATTCTTATAAAGCCAAAACAGAATAGAGCAACTACAGTATAGGATAGGACATTAAATATATAAGCCGTAACAAAAAGTATAATAATTTTAAATGTGTTTGAAATTATTATTTTAAGACCATAATCGATTAATTCGATATTTTCCTCTGTGGTAGTGGTATTACTAATAATAAAGTTAGTTATTTTTTTAGATAATTTATTGGTTAAAATCATATGCGCCATCCTCCTTAATATGTTTTTTTTATTATATAATAGATTATTATGATAGAATTTACAATTAAAAAAAGGGAGGAAAGTAATTTGAAAATGAGTTATTTTGTAATTTCTGTGGTTTTATATGTCATGTTAATTTTGCTGCCTATTATAATTTTCATTAAGAAAGTAGAAAAAAGAAGCGTTATAGAGTATCTAAAATTAAATAGAAATATTAAAAAGGGAATTTGTGTTGGAATTTTAGTTAGTAGTATATTTATTTTGTTTGTGTATATTAAAAATCAGATAGTAAGTAAAGAAGGATTTTATACTGATATTGGTTTGCTATGGGGATATGGAATTTTAGTTGGATTCATTGAGGAAATACCATTAAGGGGATTTGCATTAGAAAAATTAAAAAAGAAGATGAGTTTTTGGAATGCTAATATAGTTGTTACTATAATATTTGTTTTACTTCACTTTCCAAACTGGTTTATAAATGGAACTAATATAATAAGCTCATCAATTACTATTTCAACAGTTAGTTTGTGTTTGGGATATTTAGTTAATGAATATAATTCTTTATGGCCAGCTATAATCTGTCATTCTGTGTTTAATATATTTTTTTGGGTCTCTTAAAATATATTTTTGGTTCTTTACGATAAATAGGGGAGATTTTAGGCGAAAAACGTTTACATAATTTACCTTTTGGTGTAATAATATGACATAATGATATAGAAAATAGTAAAAGGGGTTGATGTTTTATGAAAAAGAAATCTTTATTGCTTACAGTAGCAATGGCTGTATTAATGGCTGTTAGTTCACCATTATCAGCTATGGCAGCAGACAATAATGATGATTATTTACACACAGATGGTAGTAAAATATTAGATGCTAATGGTCAAGAAGTTAGGTTGACAGGAATATCTTGGTTTGGTAATGAGACACCTAACTTTGGTTTTCATGGGTTGTGGGCTAATACTTATCAAAACCTATTAAATATTGTTGCTGATAATGGATTCAATTTATTAAGAGTACCATTATCAGTTGAGTTAGTTAATAAGTGGAGAGCTGGAGAGCCACCAATGTCAGATTCTATAAATGATTATATTGCACCAGACTTAAAAGGTAAAAATAGCTTAGAAATAATGGATTTAATTGTTGCTTATTGTAAAAAAGTTGGTGTAAAAATCATGTTTGATATGCATAGAATTGAATGTGGTGGACAAACTAATACTTGGTTTACTAGTAAGTATTCGACAGATGATTATGAAGCATGCTGGGAATTTATAGCTGATCGTTATAAAAATGATGATACTGTAATTGCAGCTGATCTTTTCAATGAACCACATGGAAAAGCTTATCGTAAGGAGCAATGTGCAAAATGGGATGAATCAACTGATGAAACTAACTGGAAGTATGAAGCTGAAAAGGTTAGTAAGAAAATATTTGATGTAAATCCAAATTTACTTGTAATGATTGAAGGAGTAGAGACTTATCCTAAAGAAGGATATACTTATGCTGATTCAGGTGAACATGCTTATTATGGTGGATGGTGGGGTGGAAACCTTATGGGTGTAAAAGACCATCCAATTAATTTAGGTGAAAACTCTAATAAAGTTGTATATTCTCCACATGATTACGGTCCAACTGTATCTACTCAAAGTTGGTTTGAGAAAGACTTTAATGTGGATACTTTAACTGAAGATATATGGGGACCAAGCTGGTTATATATAGCTAAACAAAATATTGCTCCAATTCTAATAGGTGAGTGGGGAGCTATACTTGATGGTGGAAAGAATCAAGCATGGTTTGAAGACTTAGCTAAGTTAATTAAAGATAATAATTTAAATCATACTTTCTGGTGTTTAAATCCTAACTCAGGAGATACAGAAGGTATATTAAGTTATGATTTTGCAACTTTAGATAAAAAGAAATACAATATAGTAAAACCTACATTATGGCAAAATAAAGATGGAAAATTTATAGGTCTTGATCATAAGGTTAACTTAGGAGTAAATGGAACTCATGTAATGGGTGGAGCAAGTGATCCAGAACCAGATCCAAAGCCAGAACCAAGTAAGGTGCTTTTAGGAGATGTTAATAACGATGGAAAAGTTAATGTTAAAGATGCAATGACTTTAAGACAATATATTGCAGGAGAGAACATAGAAATTAATAAAAAAGCAGCTGATGTAAATGGCGATAAAAAAGTTGATATGTTAGATTATATTCAATTAAAGTTATACTTATCAAAAGCTATACCTTCTTTTGAAAATAGTGCAAAATAATTATTTGACAAAATACTGTTAATACTATATGATAAAAGAAAATTAATAGTTTAATTGGCAGTGATAAAGAGGAGTAAAAACTTAGAAGTATCATAAGAGAGAGGGATTAGGTGAAAGCCCTTATATGGAAGGTTTTGAAGGTAGCTTTTGAGCTTCTTTGGTGAAAAGTTAGTAACTAAAGACGGTGTTCTAACCGTTATTATAATAAGAGCCTATAAATAGATTATATCTTATGTAGGAATAAAGGTGGTACCGCGAGTCTTCGTCCTTTTATGGGATGAAGGCTCTTTTTATGTTTTAATGTCTAATAAAGTATAAAATTTAAAAAAGCGGTACGAAGCCACTTTTTTAAAGAATAAAAAACATCTTAAATCCGCATAAATAATTAATAGGTAAAAACTAAGAAGTAATTAATTACATTTTACATATGTCAATTAGTATTTTTATGAAGGGAGCTTTCGTATATGGAAGAAAATAAGAATTTATCAACAACTTATGATCCAAAAGAATTTGAAGAAAGAATTTATAAGACTTGGGAGGAAAAGAAATATTTCACTCCTGTAGTAGATAAGAGTAAGAAACCTTACTCTATAGTTATGCCACCACCAAACATAACTGGTAAGCTTCACTTAGGTCATGCTTTAGATAATACTTTACAAGATATGCTTATAAGATTTAAAAGAATGCAAGGATACTGTACATTATGGATTCCTGGAGAAGATCATGCATCTATAGCTACAGAAGTTAAGGTTGCTAATGAACTTGCTAAACAAGGTTTAGATAAAAAGGAAATGGGAAGAGAAGCTTTCCTTGAAAAAGTTTGGGAATGGACAGATGAATATAGAGAAAGAATAAGAACTCAATTAAAGAAGGTTGGTGTATCTGCTGACTTTACTAGAGAAGCTTTCACTATGGATGAAAACTTAGATAAGGCTGTTAAACATGTATTTGTTAAGCTTTATAATGAAGGTTTAATATATCAAGGAAATAGAATAACTAACTGGTGTCCACATTGTCAAACAGCTCTTTCTGATGCTGAAATAGAATATGAAGAACAAAATGGTCACTTCTGGCACATTAACTATCCTTTAGCTGATGGTTCAGGAATGTTAGAAATTGCAACAACTAGACCAGAAACTTTATTAGGAGATAGTGGTGTTGCAGTTAACCCTAATGATGAAAGATACAAACATTTAATAGGTAAAACTGTTATATTACCACTTGTAAATAGAGAAATCCCTATAGTAGGAGACGAATATGTTGATTTAGAGTTTGGAACAGGTGCGGTTAAGATGACTCCAGCTCATGACCCTAACGACTTTGAAGTTGGTAAGAGACATAACTTGGAAATTATAAGAGTTATGGATGATAAGGGAATTATCAATGAAAAGGGTGGAAAATATCAAGGTTTAGATAGATATGAAGCTAGAAAAGCTATAGTTAAGGATCTTGAAGAAGCAGGACTTTTAGTTAAGATAAAGGAACATGTTCATAATGTTGGTACTCATGATAGATGTGGAACTACTGTAGAACCTATTATATCAAAACAATGGTATGTTAAGATGGAATCTTTAGCTAAGCCAGCTATAGAAGTAGTTAAGAATAAGAAGACTAAGTTTGTTCCTGAAAGATTTGAAAAAACTTATTTCAACTGGATGGAAAATATTCAAGATTGGTGTATATCAAGACAATTATGGTGGGGACACAGAATACCAGTATACTACTGTAAAGATTGTGGTGAAATAATGGTACAAGAAGAAGCACCATGCAAGTGTTCAAAATGTGGTTCAACTAATATAGAACAAGAAAAAGATGTACTTGATACATGGTTCTCATCAGCACTTTGGCCTTTCTCAACTTTAGGCTGGCCAAATAAAACAGAAGACTTAGAATACTTCTATCCAACAAATACTTTAGTTACTGGATATGATATTATATTCTTCTGGGTAGCAAGAATGATATTCTCAGGACTTCACAACATGGATGAAACTCCATTTGATACTGTATTAATTCACGGTATTATAAGAGACTCAGAAGGTAGAAAGATGAGTAAGTCTTTAGGTAATGGTGTTGACCCACTTGATGTTATAGATCAATATGGAGCAGATGCTTTAAGATATATGTTAGTTGCTGGTAATGCACCAGGAAATGATATAAGATACTATCCTGAAAAAGTTGAAGCAGCAAGAAACTTTGCTAATAAGATTTGGAATGCTTCTAGATTTGTTATGATGAATCTTGATAAAGAAGTAATGAATAAATATAAAGATTGTAAGGAATACTCTTTAGCTGATAAGTGGATACTATCAGAAATGAACAAGTTAGTTAAAGAAGTTACTGATAACATGGATAAATATGAACTTGGAATTGCTATTCAAAAAGTTTATGATTTCATGTGGACTGAATTCTGTGACTGGTATATAGAACTTGTAAAACCAGTATTCTATGGTGAAGATGAAAAGGCTAAGGGAGTAGTTTATAATGTATTAAACACTGTATTAACTACAGGATTAAAATTATTACACCCAGTAATGCCATTTATAACAGAAGAAATATTTACTCATATAAGTGATGAAGAAACTATAACAACTTCAGCATGGCCAGAATTTAATGAAGAATTAGTAGATGCAGCAGCAGAAAAAGATATGAACTATGTTATTGAAGCTATTAAGTCTTTAAGAAATGTTAGAGCTGAAATGAATGTACCACCTTCAAGAAAGGCTAAGGTAATTTGTTATATTGGAGAAGAAGCTAAGGATGCATTTAAAGCTGGTACAGCTTATATAGAAAAACTTGCTTCAGCTTCAGAAGTTGAATTTACTGCTAATAAGGATGAAGTTCCAGCTAATGCAGTATCTGTAGTAGTTAAGGGTGGAGAATTATTTATGCCGCTATTAGACCTTGTAGATAAGGAAAAGGAACTTGAAAGACTTAATAAGGAAGTTAAGAAGTTACATTCTGAAATAGAAAGAATAGATAAGAAATTAGGAAACCAAGGTTTCGTAGCTAAAGCACCACAAGCAGTTGTTGATGGAGAAAAAGCTAAGAGAGAAAAATATGTAGAAATGTTAGAGGCTGTAGAAGCTAGAATTAAGGCTTTAGGCTAAAATATGAAAAAAGCTGTCCTTTTACAAGAGGACAGTTTTTTATATTTTTTTACTTATTGTGGAATATTAAAGTGTTTTAATTTATAATAAGTTTAATAATATTAACTAAAAAAGGATGATACAAATGAGATATAAAGAAGCTATGGATTATATACATAAGGTTGGAAATTTTGGTTCAAACTATGGCCTTGAAAGGACCTTAAGACTCTTAGAACATCTTAATAGTCCTGAAAAAAGAATTAAGTTTATTCATGTAGCAGGAACTAATGGTAAAGGTTCTACTACAGCAATGATTACAAGATTATTAAGAGAAAAAGGTTTTAAAGTAGGAATGTATACTTCCCCTTTCTTAGAGGAATTTGAAGAGAGGATTCAAATTGATGGAAATAATATTCCTAAAGATATTCTAGGAAACTTAATGGATGAAGTTAAGGATGCAGTAGATAAAGTTATAGAAGAGGGATATAATCATCCTACTGAATTCGAAATAATTACTTGTTTAATGTTTTTATACTTCTTTAGAGAAAAGGTAGACTATGCAGTTATTGAAGTAGGGCTTGGAGGAAGATTAGATTCTACTAACGTAATAACGCCTATGGTAAGTGTTATAGCATCTATAAGTTTTGATCATACTAATCTTTTAGGAAATACATTAAGAGAAATTGCAGGAGAAAAGGCAGGTATTATAAAAAAGGGGGTACCTGTAGTTACATATCCTCAAGAAAAAGAAGCTTTAGAAGTACTAGAAGCAAAAGCTAAGGAAATGAATTCAAGGTTATATATTGTATCAGAAGATGATGGAAAGTTATTAGAGGTATGTGATGAAGAAAGGATATTCCAAAAGGTACAAGTTAAGTTTGGCAATGATACTATTGATATGAAATTGCCTTTATTAGGAGAACATCAGATAACAAATATGTTAGTAGCTTTAAAAACTTATGAAGTACTTTCTAATATAGAAGGTTTTGAAATAAGTACTAACGAAATACAAGAAGCAATATCTAAGGTTACTTGGATTGGAAGATTAGAAACTATGAAGAGAAATCCTTTATTAGTTATAGATGGAGCACATAATATTCAAGGGATAAGGAGTTTAAGGGCTAATGTAGAAAAATATTTTAAGTATAAAAATATTTATTTATTATTAGGTATTTTAGCTGATAAACAAGTAGAAGAAATGGTGCAAGAAATTACTCCAATGGCAAAGAAAGTTTATGCTCTTACACCTCATAGTGATAGGGCAGAATTAGCTGGAGATTTAAAGAAGGTGATTGACAAGTATAATGATAATTGTATAGCTTTAGAAAGCTATAAGGAAGCTTTAGAACTTGCATTAAAGGAGGCGGATAAGGAGGACTTAATCCTTGTGAGTGGGTCTTTATATATGATTGGAGATATGAGAAAGTTGATAAGACAACTATAAATAAAAAGTAAAGAATTTGAATAGTAGTAGGATGTATTAAGAAACTATCATGTATTTTTTTAGAAAAAATAAGTATAAAGCAATGTTATCTGTTTTATTACCTGTATTTATAATAAATTATTTAATTTAAAAAAGAGAATTTAGGTTAGAATAAAAGACCTAAGTTCTCTTTCTTAATATTAGTTATTGTTTTTCCATTCCTTTAATGCGCATGAAAATTGATCACCACATGATGTCCCTTTACCTCTGCAATCAATACCTTCTAATCTTTCAATAGCATCTTCTACTTTCATACCTTTAACTAAAGAAGAAATGGCTTTTAAGTTACCATCGCAACCACCTATAAAGTTGACTTCTTTAATCATGTTATTTTCGATTTCAAAGCTAATTTCTCTAGCGCAAGTACCTTTTGTTTTATAAGTAAACATAGAAATATCCCCCATATAGTTTTTATATAATTATATATCGAAAAAGTGTAAAAATAAAGAGAATTATAATACTCAAAGTTGTAACATTGGTTTTTTTGACACATATAGTATAGTACTGAAGTATTTAACTAAGGGGTGTTATTAGGTGAAGTCTATTATTGTATGTAATACAGCTGGAAATTCAATAAGTGAAATAAAACTAAAGGATTATTCAGTGGAAAATTATCCCTTAGATTTAGGAGAAAGTCCAGTTGGACCTCATGGTATATGTAGTTTTAATGAAAATATTATAACTGCTAATAATTATAGTAATTCTATTTCTGTGTTTAGCCTTTTAGAAAAAAAGGAAAAGGCTAATATTTATGTTGGAGTTCATCCTAATGATGTTAGGGTATATAATGATAAGATTTATGTAGTATGTGGTGAAACTAATTCACTATCTATAATTGACATTCAAGAGAAAAATGTGATTGTTAATATTGCTGTAGGTGACTATCCGCATAGTATCGATATAAATTCAGATATGAATATGGCTTATATTTGTAATATGGAGGGACAAACTATATCTGTAATAGATTGTAGTTCTAATACAGTTATTGAAACTATAAAATCTCCGGAGTATCCAGCTAAGGTGTTAGTATCTAGGGATAAAAAAGTAATATACTTGTGTGAGAGTTATTTAGGTAAAGACAGAGATGGATATATAAGTGTTAGATCTACTAGTGCTCTTAAAGAGATTACTAGAATAAAGGTAGGTGGAACACCTGTAAATCTTTTTGAAGAACAAGAAAAGTTATATGTTACTAATTTTAATGAAGGATTCATAAGTGTAATCGATTTAAATAAAGAAAGAGAAGTAAAAAGGATATTTATTGGTGGAATGCCAAGGAGTATTTTAAAGGTGGAAGAGGATATTTTTGTTACTGATTATGCAAATGGTAAGCTTATCAAATTGAATTTAAGGAGTAAAACAATAAAAACCATAACAGTAGGCAAAGAGCCTAATGCTATGATTCTTCTGTAGTCTCCTCAGTGAATAAAAGATTTATAATTTTATTATATAAATCCGAAGGGTTATCCTTCCATTTTTGACAAAGAGAAGTTGCTTGCTTTTTTGTTGGCACAGATAATTTTAATTCCATAAGAGTTGCATTATCTTCAAGAGCTTTAAGATCAACTAAAAAGGTATTATTTTTTAAAATAGTATAATCACTTTGAATAGTTAATTCTTTCTTAATTAAATCAATTTTTTCTTTCATATAATTGTCAAGAATAGCTATTTTAGAAGGAGAAATTCTATCTTTGAAGAAGGATAGGACACTTTCTCCTTTTTTAGTTAATATTAAAAGTTTCTTTTCATTTATATTTTCATAAGAAATAAAATTTGATGAATCAAGTTCGCTAATATATTGTTGCAATGTAAAGTAATTTATAAAGTTGTTTTCAAGAACAATTTCTGTTAATTGACCATTTGAAATTGGACTTTTTAAAACTTGTAAAATATACAATAGTAACAATTTATTTTCTGCCAATTCAGCTGTATTTTCAAACATATAAAATAACCTCCATCTCCTGTGAAAGTATACTAAATAATTATATCATAAAACTTGCGATAGTGAATATAAATTTAAGGATAGAAATACTAGGAGTTTGTGAATATGAAGTGGAGAATGTTAAAAATATTTTTATCACTTGGACTTATATTGTTTCTAATTGGTGGATCTTATTTAATTGATAATAAAGGAATTTATACAGAAAATGAGATTCATGATTTGCCAATATATTCAGTAGATACAAATGAGAAACTTATTTCTATAAGTTTTGATGTAAATTGGGCTGAAAATGATTATTTAAATAGCATATTAGAAGTGCTAGAAAAATATAATGTAAAGGCAACATTCTTTGTGATGGGGAGGTGGGGAAATTATAATGATGAAAACATAGAAAAATTAAAGGCAATACATGAGAAGGGAAATGAAATAGGTAATCATAGCTATATTCATCCAAGTTTTACTAAGATTTCAAAGGAACGTATGAAGGAAGAAGTGAAAAAAACTGATGACATAATAGAAGAAACAATAGGAGAAAGACCTAAGTTATTTAGATTTCCAAGTGGGGACTATAATAAAGAGGCATGTAGTTATATGTGGTCATTAGGTTATAAGGTAATTCAATGGAATATTGATTCTGTTGATTGGAAGGAAAGAGGATTAGAAGTTGAATATAGTAAAGTAAAAAAGGAGATTAAACCTGGGTCTATCATATTATTTCATAATAATGCAAAGTATACACCTGAAAATTTGGAAAGAATATTAAAGGACTTATCTAAGGATGGGTATAAAGTTGTTCCAATTAGTGAATTGATATGCAATGAAAATAGTGATATTGATGAAAATGGAGTTCAACATAGAAAATAATTGTAATTTATCTTGAAAACTAATGTTTAAATGTATTATAATGGAAATATGTACTTGTGGGGGTCTTCTTTGTTTTGAATTAAGTTATTACTAAGGGAGAGAGGGGTTACAAATGGATAATTTAATGTTAAATAACAAAATATACCTTGAAGGAAAGGTTGCGTCTGAATTAGAATTCAGTCATGAAATGTATGGGGAAGGGTTCTATAGCTTCAATATTGAAGTTATGAGATTAAGTGATTCGGTTGATATATTAAATATAACTGTATCAGAGAGATTGTTGAATGAATTGGATTTAAGTATAGGTAAAGAAGTAATAGTTGAGGGTCAATTAAGATCTTACAATAAATTTATGGATGGGTCTAATAAGTTAATATTAACTGTTTTCGCAAGAAATATAGAGCCATGTATTGAAAAGAGTAAAAATCCTAATGAAATATACTTAGATGGATTTATATGTAAAGAACCTGTATATAGGACAACTCCATTTGGTAGAGAGATAGCAGACGTATTATTAGCTGTTAATAGAGCTTATAATAAATCTGATTATATACCAACTATAGCATGGGGAAGAAATTCGAGATTCTGTCAAACATTAAATGTAGGAGACAATATAAAAGTTTGGGGTAGACTTCAAAGTAGAGAATATCAAAAAAAGATATCTGAAACAGAAGTAGTTAAAAAAGTTGCTTATGAAGTATCTATTTCAAAGATGGAAAAAGTAGCGAAAGAAGATGCAGCACCTCAAAGTGAGAATGATGCTGTTTAAAAGTATGTAAAAAATTTAAACAAAAAGAAGTGAATTAAACCACATAAGAATAAACTTCCAAATTATTAAAAGCAGCTTAGTATAGCTGCTTTTTTTAGTTATGGACTTTAGTCTGTTGAGCGGATGCGAAACATAAAACCACCTGCTATGCGGGTGGTAGGCAAATGTTTATAGCACTAAAAAATATATCTGATGTGATTAGCGAGTCTAATTACATCAGATATATAGTTAATCTAAGTAATTAAAAATATATAAATAGTTTTAGTTAGAAAAACGCTTTTATATATTTTTAGCCTTATAGGCGTAGTG
>SVCL01000099.1 GCA_015058405.1 Clostridium sp. | reverse complement strand
GAATCATAGTATCTGGTGATAATGGCGTAGAGGAAACACTCCTTTCCATTCCGAACAGGACAGTTAAGCTCTACAGCGCCAATGGTACTGCACGGGAGACTGTGTGGGAGAGTAGGACGTTGCCAGGTAAGTATATGCGCTATTAGCTCAGTTGGTAGAGCACCTGACTCTTAATCAGGGTGTCCCCGGTTCGAACCCGTGATGGCGCACCATTAAAGCTATTGAATTTCAATAGCTTTTTTATTTTGTAAAAAATTATAGATATATATAATTTTTCTCTAAAAGCTTATAATAAGTACATAATCAACACAATAAAAGAAAAAAATAAATTTTTTTAAAAAAAGTATTGACTTATGTCCACATTATCTATATAATAATGACTTGTTGAGAGACATATCTGGTGATAATGGCGTAGAGGAAACACTCCTCTCCATTCCGAACAGGACAGTTAAGCTCTACAGCGCCAATGGTACTGCACGGGAGACTGTGTGGGAGAGTAGGACGTTGCCAGGTAATATGGTTTACTAGCTCAGTCGGTAGAGCACTTGACTTTTAATCAAGGTGTCCGGGGTTCGATTCCCCGGTAAGCCACCAAAGGGTCACTTCAATTGAAGGAGCCTCTAATAAGAACTTGCTTAGCATTAATATAAAAAAGGATTTTACTTTATGTAAAATCCTCTTTTTATTATTTAAAAATATTTAATATATCATTTCTTATAAATTTAAAAAATGTCTTTATATAAATAAGATCATCTTTAAAAGTTGACTCATCTTTAGATGTTAAGTATCCTGTGGTATAAGTTTCTATTACAAAGGCAAAAAGTCCTAAGTTAATATAGATATCTTTTATATCAGCTACAAATAAATCACTTATACCAATAAAATCTAAACTCCCACCGTAAAAGACCTTATCAATTAATGAACATAGGGCACCTATAAATAGAAATACAAAGGTTAACTCACTCCAAAAGTCTTTTAATCCTTTTGATTGCAAAAAGCGGAAAAATTCTAGTAATAAAAATAGAGCTATAGTATTAATAAAAATTAATAAAGGAAAACTAACACTAGTTCCAAATCTTGCATTTAACCAAGAACCATCAGTATTAATTAATGGGTTAAAACTTAACATTTTAGAAAGAAGAGGTTTGTTTATATCAAAAAAGAATAATTTTATTAGAATTTTAATTCCTTGATCTAATAATAACAATAATAATGAAAGCCTTAATAAGTTTTTGGTGTTAAATCCATTTTTGAATTTAATACTGAATTTATAAAGTATGTAACCTGATAATCCAAAAATAAAAATTAGAATGAAGTTAATAATAAAAGAAGAGGGTTCTGTTATTCTTCCAGTAAAAAGTTCAAATAAAAAATATAATGTCCACATTAATGGAAGAAGTAGTATGGTAAGTTGTTTTGTATATTTCATAAGCACCTCCGTTGTTATAAATATAATTAAAGTTTATCATATAGATTTAGAAAATTCATTATAAAGTGTATATATAGAAAGAAATATAGTTTATAATTTAAATAGAAAAAAATGTAAAAAAGGAGTGGTGTTATGTTAACTATATTTGCTGTATCAGATTCAATTGGAGAAACTGCAAATCAAGTTGCTGTTGCTGCAGCAAGTCAATTTAAAGATGATGTAGAAGTGATAAGGATATCTTATGTAAAGACATTAGAAGATGTAGAGGATGTAGTACATCAAGTTGAAATATGTGAAAAGGCCATGATTGTTTCTACTATAATAACTGTGAGTGTAAGAGAATACTTAACAGAAAAAACTATAGAAAAAAATATATTCGTAATCAACGTTTTAGGGCCAATTATAAATGTAGCATCAACACTTTTAAATAGTGTTCCTGATTATAATCCTGGAGCTATGTGGAATACTGATAAAGAATATTTTAAAAGAATTGAAGCTATGGAATTTGCTATGCAGTATGATGATAGTAAAGATTATAGGGGACTAAAGAATGCTGATGTAATACTAGTAGGGTTATCTAGAACATCTAAGACACCTTTATCAATGTATTTAGCTAATAAAGGGTTAAAAACAATTAATATACCTTTAGTGCCTGAGGTGGAGGTTCCACAAGAATTATTTGAAGTTGATAGAAAGAAGGTATTTGGATTAACTATAAATCCTTTGCAATTAATAGAAATAAGAAAAAGAAGATTGGATAAATTTCATAGAATACCATCAGATATAGAATACGCAGGAGATGCTAGAGTTTTAGAAGAATTTGATTTTGCTGATAAAATAATTAGAAAAATAGGGTGTAGAACAATAGATGTTACTCAAAGAGCTATAGAGGATACAGCACTAATAATATTAGAATCAATTAAATTAAAAAGATAATTCTCAAAATGCAAAACAAACCTTTCCTGGTGTATCAATAATAGAAAAATAGAGATAAAATGAGAAATATAATAAAAAATGATAATAACTTATTTATATATAATATTTAACTTCAATATAGGGGGAGATATCATGATAAGATAAATCTCGTCGCTGAGGCAACAAACAAAAACAAGAAACAACAAACTTAAAAAAGTTTTGAAAAACTTGTTGACAGATGTTGAATCAGATGATATACTAAATGAGTCGCTTGAGGGCGACACACAAAATGG
>SVCL01000098.1 GCA_015058405.1 Clostridium sp. | reverse complement strand
CACTACGCCTATAAGGCTAAAAATATATAAAAGCGTTTTTCTAACTAAAACTATTTATATATTTTTAATTACTTAGATTAACTATATATCTGATGTAATTAGACTCGCTAATCACATCAGATATATTTTTTAGTGCTATAAGCATTTGCCTACCACCCGCATAGCAGGTGGTTTTATGTTTCGCATCCGCTCAACAGACTAAAGTCCATCATCACAAAAAATACAGTTTAATCATTAATATGATTAAACTGTATTTTAACTATAAATTCTCATTTATTATTTTATAAATAGCTTTAGCAACTCCATTCTCATTATTACTTGATGTAATATATTTTGCTACTTTCTTTATTTCTGGTACTGCATTACTCATAGCAAAAGAACATGGAAATTCTTTAAACATTGAGTAATCATTCATTCCATCTCCAAGTATTGCTATTTCTTCTCTCTTTATATTATATCTTTTACCTGCTTCTAATAGTATTTTTCCTTTTTCAGCATTAATATCGTTTACTTCAACATTAGTACTAAAACTTCCACTTACAGCAAGTCCACCAATATTGTCCACTCTTTTTCTTATAGTTTTTATTAATTCCTCGTCATGTGAAAATGATATAAACTTAGCTATATTATTATTCTCTATAAAGTCATTCATATCATTAATATATTTCATATTTATATAATGAATATTCTCCTCTGCCTTAGCCTTTAATTCTTCAAATGTCTTAATTTCTGGATGAAACACTCTTCCTCTTCTTATCATTCCCATTAAAACTTTTTCTTTAGTGTCTGCTGAGAAAAATCCCTCATCTGTATATATTTCAATACAAATATCATCATGCTCCATAGCTTTTAAGATATCCTTAACTTTACTCTTATCAATATATGTTGAGGAAATTATATTTCCATCCTCATCTAAATATTGTGCACCGTTCATAATTAATGTATCGCATTTTAAGTCATATTTTTTCAACATAGAAGCAACATCACATAAAGCTCGTCCTGTTGCTATTGCAAATTTAATTTCTCTTCCTTGTGCCTCTTTTATAGCTTTAATATTTTCCTTTGATATTTCCCCGTTACTACTTATTAATGTACCATCCATATCTGCTGCAATCAGTTTTATCATTTATTACACCACCTTTATTTATACCAATATATTATACCTCATTTTACAAATCAAATCTTGTTTTTGTAATTATGTACAAAATTTACTATATGAGTATACTCTAATTTATTGTATTTATAAATATATACTTTTTTCTTTAAATAAACTTGATACTAGAGAAACTATATTAGCATTGAAAGAATTAAAACAAAGAAATATAAAGCTTGGAATCATTTCTTCTAAATATAAAGAATACTTTGATTTTGAAATTTATGCTAAAGGAACTCTTAATACCAACTTATTATCTAAATACTTAATGGAGAATAATATCAATAATAATGATGTGCTTATAATAGGAAGTACTGTTCAAGCCATGCAATGCGCAAAAAAAGCTAATCTAGATCATGCATTAGCTCTATGGGAACGTGATAACTCAAATAATATATCTGCAACATATTACTTAAAAACACCTGCTGATATAGTAAATCTAATAAATGATAGAAAAGGAACCTATCAATGGCTAGATTGGGCTATCGAGCTTCAAGCTATAGCTCAAACTGGATTACAATATTCAAAAGATAGATTTGATTTAGAAAGATTTCAAAGAATTAGAGATATATCAGCTGAAATTATGCGTCAAAAATCTGATCTTTCCTTAGATAAAGTAAAAAGTTTATTTTGTAATGAGACAGACTTCCAAACGCCCAAATTAGATACACGAGCTGCTATCTTTAAAGACAATAAGATTTTATTAGTTAAAGAAAAACTAGGTGGTAAATGGTCTTTACCTGGAGGATGGGTAGATATTAATCAATCAATAGAATCAAATACAATTAAGGAAGTTAAAGAAGAAGCTGGTCTTACTGTATCTACTGAAAAATTAATAGCTGCTTCAAATAGTTTTTTACTATACCCTGTAGTGCATTGACACCAAGTATAAGATTCTAACCTTTTTACTTCTTTAAGCATTGGACATGGACAAAAGTTAAATTGTAAATAAAATGCTATTTTTTCATCAATTCCAAATCCACATTGACAATTCATTCTAATTTTTTTACAGTGGATTTATCAAATTTTCCTTCTAATCTGTTCATAGGTAAATCCCAATTTATTATTAATTATAAGATATAAATGTATAATATAGAAATCTAATATTTATTTCTTAAAAATTCTTTCTAAACTTTATTAACCCCAAATTTATATAAAAATGAAGTTATCGAACAACATTTTAATACGATAACTTCAAAAATACTTATTTATAAATTTCTTATTCTAAATATTCTCCATTTGAACTAATAACTTTCTTATACCACTCAAATGACTTTTTCTTATATCTTTTATTAGTTCCATTACCTTCATCATCTCTATCAACATATATGAACCCATAACGCTTGGACATTTGTCCTGTACTTGCTGCAACTAAATCTATACATCCCCAAGTTGTATATCCAACTAACTCTACTCCATCAAGCTCAACCGCATCTTTCATAGCCTTAATATGTTCTCTTAAATAGTCTATTCTATAGTCATCTTCTACTGTTCCATTTACAAATTCATCTCTCGCACCTAATCCATTTTCAACTATGAATAGTGGTTTTTGATATCTATCATATAAACTATTTAATGTAATTCTAAGACCTAATGGATCTATTTGCCATCCCCATTCACTAGCTTTTAAATAAGGATTCTTTAATGTTGCAAAAACATTTCCATCAGTTTGTTTATTAGCTTTAGGATTTGCTGAGGCAATTCTTGATGAATAGTAGCTAAATGAAACGAAATCAACTGTATTTTCCTTAAGTAATTCCTTATCTCCTTCTTCAAAAGGAATAGTAATACCGTTTCTTTCAAGAGCCTTTAATGCATAGTTAGGATAATACCCTCTAGATTGTACATCAATAAAGAAATATCCTTCCCTATCACATTGAAGTGCTTTAAGTACATCTTTAGGATTTGGTGTATTAGCATAAGTATTTCCTGCAGCTAACATACATCCAATCTTAAAATCAGGATTAATCTTATGTCCTAATTCAGTAGCTTTAGCACTTGCAACAAGTTGATGATGTGCTGCTGTATATTTAACTTGTTCTTCATTCTCTCCTTCTTCAATTACTAATCCTGCTCCTGTAAATGGACAATGAAGAAGCATATTGATTTCATTAAAAGTAAGCCAATACTTAACTAAATCTTTGTATTCATTAAAAATTGCTTCACAGTATTTTACATATAAATCTACTAATTTACGGCTTCTCCATGCTCCATACTCTTTTACAAGATACATTGGTACATCAAAATGAGCTATTGTAACTAAAGGTTCAATACCATATCTCTTACATTCTTCAAATACAGAACGATAGAAATCTAATCCTTCTCTATTAGGTTCTGACTCTATCCCCTTTGGAAAAATTCTTGACCATCCAATAGATAATCTAAAAGTTTTAAATCCCATTTCTGCAAATAACTTTATATCTTCTTTATAAGTATGATAAAAATCTATTCCTTCCTTAGCTGGATAGAAATATCCTTCCTCAAAGTCAAACATCTTTCTCTTACCTTTAGATACTTTAATTCTATCTTCTCCAATTGGGTGTACATCTACATTTGCAAGACCTCTGCCACCTTCATTATATCCACCTTCACATTGATTTGCTGCTGTTGCTCCACCCCATAAAAAATCCTTTGGAAATCCCATTATTATCATCCTTTCTTTACGCCTAAACTATTTTTGTTATTATGTCTCTAATAAAAAAACCTATTTACAAACACACAAAAAGGTATCCCTTTTATATATGTCTGTAAATATGTGTTAATTCATGAGTATACACAGATTGTCCTCTATCCGTTAAAGACTTTGCTACAAATACATTAACTAAATCAGTATCTGCTTGTCCATCAGCAAAAAAGTATTTTGAATACTAATGGCATATATATTATCGGTACTAAGATTTAATAATGGTATTAAATGTGACCTTAATCTACCATCATTTTTCATCTTATTATATAAAGAAGTATCAGCATACTTACTTTCTGATTCAACTATATGTGCTTTACTTTGCTCCTTAAACCATTCACTAGCTGTTTTACCTGGCTCATATAGTTTTACAGCACTTTCTATAAAACTTAATAAATCAGGTTCTCCAATAATATCTTTAATTTTATTATTAAAAGTTGATATACTATTTTGTACATAATATTCCTTCAGAATTAGTAACTTCTTCAAGCTTTTCACCTGATTCAATCTTTTTAATAACATCATATACAGTTTTAGATATTCCTTTTATATTCTGATCATATGTACATAATAGAATCCCATTTTTCATGTACTCATCTGTAATACTGTCTTTTTCAAAGGTTGCACCTTTAATAGATGTTATTCCTAATTCATTAGCAGCCTTCATAAATCCTTTTAAAATTGAACTATTTGCTGTAAATACTAACTTTACATCTGGATTTACTGTTAAAATTAATTTACCTCTTTGATATCCTTCAGTATCAGACCAGTCAGTTGTAGTCTTTCCAACAACATTCATACCTTTTGATTTAATCTCATCTTCAAATCCTTTGCATCTTTCTTCACCATTAAAAGCAGTTACTCCTCCACCTACAATTGCTACTTTTGAACCCTTTTCTAATCCTTCAGAAACCTTATCTGCAACCATCTTTCCACCTTTATAATTATCAATACCTATAAATGTAGAAACACTTATACGAGCAGCAGCTAAAAGTTCTCTATCAAGATTAGTATCTAATAAAATTATTGGAATATTAGCTTTATTGGCTTTTTCTATAGCACCATATAATTGATTTCCTATAACAGGTGCAAGTAAAATTGCTTCCGGCTTACTTTCTATAGCTTCTTCTATTACTTTTGACTGATAATTAGCCCCCCATTGCTCCGGGCATAAATTTTCATATGAATAACCTGATTCTGTAAGAGTTTTTTCTAAGTTATCATTTAACGAATTAAAGAAATCTCCATTTTCCTTCTGCTGCATTACAAATATTATTTTTTTGCTATTTCCTTCTTTACTACATCCAACAAAGAAAGACATCATAACAACTAATATAGATATTAATAATAACGAAATAAATCTATTTAACTTCATAGTATCTCCCTCCCCTTAAACTTGAAATTTACTTAATTCAGTACATGTTTCATCTACAATGTTATTAAGCTTTTTAGAAGTATTTACAACATTCTCTGCTTGCATATCCATATTATTTGCAGAAGCAGATATTTCTTCTGTAGAGGCAGATATTTCTTCAGCAATGCTTGATGCATTTTCAACTCTTTCAATAAGCTTGTCTCTTTCCTTTATAATACTTGATGCAGAAGTACCAAGCATATTAATTTTTATATTAGATTTTTCTACATTATCAAGTATAACTCTAAGGGACTTCGTAATCTCTTCTGTATTAGCTTTTTGTTTTTTAAATTCTAATCCCATTTCTTCTGTAGAACTTAAAATTTCTTTTGAAACTGTAGAAATGTCTACTATTAATTTTGAAATTTCATCAGCTGAATCATTACTTCTCTCTGACAATGTACTTACTTCATTTGCTACTACTGCAAATCCTTTTCCTGCTTCACCAGCTCTTGCAGCTTCAATTGATGCATTAAGAGAAAGTAATTGTGTCTGTTCTGCTATTCCTGTAATAGCCTCTGTTATATCATTTACTTTTCCTATTAACTCTATAAATTTAGTAAATTCACACTGAAATCCTTCAAATGAATTTGTTATTTTGCTTGATAAATTTACAAGATCTTTCATCCCACCTTCGCTACTAGCAGTCAGACCCTGTATTTCATTATTAGTCTTCTCTATCTCATTAACTGCCTCTACCATATCAGTAAGCATAATACTAAAATCGCTAAATTGTTTATTTATACTCATTAAATCATCTGCTTGAAAAGAAGATCCTTCTGCCATAGCTTTAGTAGCATCATATACTTCTCTTGATGTAGAAACTATATTTTTGGCTATTTCATCAAGTGTTTTTGATTCACTTGCAATATTATCTGTTTTTCCTACAACTTTGCTAACCATTTGTGATACAGACTTTATTGTCTTATCTAAAGATTTATTCATTACTCCAAATTCATTATTTATTGAAGTATCAACATTCACATTGAAGTTTCCTTCAGATACAACAGTCATTGATTGTATAATATCTTTTATAGAAACTTTTATTATACGTCTTATTATGCATGCAATAAAAATAAGTAAAATAAGAAAAACTAGTGCTACTAATGCAATTTGTATCCTTGCATCATTTGCTATATTTTTACTAGCATAAAATGTTCTATGTGCGTTAGTATTATTATTTAAAACAAGTCTATTAACATTATCAGAAACTATTCTCTGCTTTAATTCAAGAGATGCTTTTTGGATATTAGATACTTCTTTTCCACTATCTAAATCCGCCTTAATCTCATTCCAAATGTCACTATATTGACCTATGCTTGTTATTAATTTTTCTCCATTATCTTTTTCATCCTCTGACAATATTTCCAAATGTGACTTTACTAGCTGAGATGCTTGTGATACACATTTTTCTATTTTAGAATTTATATTTTTATCATAAGATACAATTTGGGCTGATACATCAATTTGTAACTCTTGTATTTTAGATGATATATCTTCACAGTTTGATATCTTTTGTATATCACAACTATACATGCTTTCGATATTATTTTTTAATAATTCTATCTTTTTATATCCAATAATACTTAAGAAAAACATACCGATGAATGCTAAAATACTAATTAAACTAATTGCCGTTGATATTTTTATATTTATTCCTTTTTTTATTTTTTTGCTCATAATTTCTCCCCCTTATCTAAGCCCCTATAAACACATTATACTATTTAAGACATTTTTTATCAATTATTGAATATTTTCACGAATAAATCCCCTTATTATGACTTAATAATCTTTTAATCAACACCTTTATTTTGAATTAATTTAATTTTTTGTAATTACTATGTCTTAATCCCCTCTCTTTTATTCTTAAGATATTGTCATACTAATAATTACCTTTTACCGCATTGACAACTTACATATTATAATTCCATTACTGCCCTCAGTTCGTAGCCTAGAATAATTTCAAAATTACTATACAAAAAAATACTTCCTTTATAAAAGTAGCTAAATCAATTTAACTACTTATCATAAAAGAAGTATTTATAATATATTTTTAAAATATTCATTTATATCTTTGATAATTAACGTGATAAATATCCTTTATATTCATTTGTATGAAGAAGTTCATTGGCATTTGCTACTCTCTCCTTAGTAGGAGGTTGAACATCTTTCAATGGATATTCCATACCAAGCTCTTCCCACTTAAAAGTTCCAAGAGTATGATAAGGAAGTACTTGAATACGATCTACATTATTTAATGTACTAATAAATTTATCAAGTTTTATCAGCTGTTCATCATTATCACTTCCACCTGGGACAAGTACATGACGAATCCATACAGGTTTATTGATTTCTGACAAATATTCTGCCATATCAATAATATTTGAATTACTCCATCCAGTAAGTTTTTTATGCTCTATTTCATCTATCTGCTTTATATCCAATAATACAAGATCTGTTACCTTCATAAGTTCATTAAACTTACTAAAGAAAGGTTCTTTTCTTGTAAATGGATTTCCAGATGTATCAAGTGTAGTATGAACACCTTTGGCTTTAGCTTTTGTAAAGAATTCAATTAGAAAATCTATTTGAAGAAGAGGCTCACCACCACTTACAGTGATGCCGCCTCCCTTTTTCCAATAACTTTTATATCTAAGAGCTTGAGCTAAAAGCTCGTCTGCTGTTTTGAGCTGACCATCTTTCATTTCCCAAGTATCAGGATTATGACAGAACTGACATCTCATATGACATCCCTTTAGGAATACTATAAAACGTACCCCTGGTCCATCAACAGACCCAAAACTCTCTATTGAATGAATTCTTGCTTTATTATCCAAATTACATTCTTTCATGACATGTTCTAGAGATAACATCTAATTGTTGTTCTCTTGTTAAGTCTATAAACTTAACTGCATAGCCTGATACACGGATAGTAAAGTTAGCATATTCTTCTTTTTCAGGATGTTCCATAGCATCTTTTAATTTTTCAACACCAAATACATTTACATTTAAGTGGTGTGGTCCTTGTTCGAAGTAACCATCTAATACTTGTACAAGTTTATCAACTTGTTCTTCTTCATTTTCACCTAATGCAGTTGGGTTGATTGTTTGTGTATTAGAAATACCATCTAATGCCCATTCGTATGGTAACTTAGCTACTGAGTTTAATGAAGCTAATAATCCGTTTTCTTCTGCTCCGTAAGATGGGCTTGCTCCTGGTGAAAGTGGAGTCCAAGCTCTACGTCCATCTGGCATGTTACCTGTATACTTACCATATACTACGTTTGATGTAATAGTAAGGATTGATGTAGTTGGTTCAGAATTTCTGTATGTATGTCTCTTCTTAATCTTTTCAAGGAATGAGTTAAGAACATATACACCTATTTCGTCTGCTCTATCATCATCGTTACCGTATTTAGGGAAATCTCCTTCGATTTCGTAATCTACTACTAGACCATTTTCATCTCTGATAGTCTTAACTTTAGCATATTTAATTGCTGAAAGTGAATCTATTACGTGAGAGAAACCAGCTATACCAGTTGCAAATGTTCTTCTTACATCTGTATCTATAAGAGCCATTTCTGCTGCTTCATAATAGTATTTATCATGCATGTATTGAATTAAGTTTAATACATTTACATAAAGACCAGCTAACCAGTCACTCATTTGTTCATATTTTGCGATTACTTCATCGTAATTTAAGTATTCTGAAGTAATTCCTTTGTATTCAGGTCCTACTTGTTTTCCTGATTTTTCATCTACACCACCATTGATAGCGTATAATAAACATTTTGCAAGGTTTGCACGTGCTCCGAAGAATTGCATTTCTTTACCAACTCTCATAGAAGATACGCAACATGCAATTGCGTAGTCATCGCCATGTGTTGCACGCATTAAATCATCATTTTCGTATTGAATAGAAGATGATTTAATAGACATCTTAGCACAGTATTCTTTGAATGCTCTTGGAAGTCTTGTAGACCAAAGTACTGTTAAGTTTGGTTCCGGAGCTGTTCCAAGGTTGTCCAATGTGTGTAAGTAACGGAATGATGTCTTTGTTACCAATGGACGTCCGTCGAT
>SVCL01000097.1 GCA_015058405.1 Clostridium sp. | reverse complement strand
CCATTTTGTGTGTCGCCCTCAAGCGACTCATTTAGTATATCATCTGATTCAACATCTGTCAACAAGTTTTTCAAAACTTTTTTAAGTTTGTTGTTTCTTGTTTTTGTTTGTTGCCTCAGCGACGAGATTTATCTTATCATGTCTATTCATAAATATTTTTCTTATATTTCTCTATTATTAAAATTAAATTAATATTACTCTGTTTTTCTATAATTATCTCCAGTATACACATAATGATACACTTGGATTAGTGTCAACATATTAATATAAGAATCTTTGTTTATTGTTCCTTCCCTCTTCCCCTATTAAACAAACTATAAAATTCATTATTGACACTTAATTTCCTTGATAATATAATTAAAATATAGATGTGTAACTGTTAAATCAGGCATAAATTTTTTAACGAAAAATTTATGCCTTTTTTTATTGTTATAAAACCTTCTATATTGCTAATAATATATTTATAATGTTGAAAGGATGTGACTAGTCCTTTTTAGGACACTCATATGTTTGGATTTTTTAAGAAGAAAAAAGCAAAAGAAAATAACGAATTAACTTTAGTAGCAGCAGTATCTGGTAAAGCCTTACCTTTATCAGAAGTTCCAGATCCTGTTTTCGCTCAAAAAATGGCTGGAGACGGTATTGCTATAGATCCAACTGGAGATATAGTTGTATCACCTGCTGATGGAGAATTATCTTTAGTATTCAATACAAAACATGCTTTTGCATTAACTTTAGATAATGGTGCTGAACTATTAGTTCATATAGGTGTTGATACTGTTTCTTTAAACGGTGAAGGTTTTGAACAACTTGCTGAAGCTGGAACAAAAGTAAAAGCTGGAGATCCTATTATAAAAATAGATAGAGAATTTATAAAGAGCAAAGGATTCTCACTAATGACTCCAGTATTAATAACAAACCCAGATTCATTCACTATAAACGCTATAGAAAATATAGATGTTGTAGCTGGTGAGACAGCTGTAGTAAAATATCAAGCTAAATAATTTTTTTTAAAAATAACCTCTCTATCTGATGATAGAGAGGTTATTTCAGCTTGTAGACAAAAGGGTTAAATGCATTCGCATTTAGCCCTTTTGTTACTTAATATAAAAAGGTCTATAAAACTTTTTTTCTATTTAAACACGAAAAGGAAATATTAAATTAATTAAAGTTTTAAATATATTAGTAATTTCCTAATATATCATTTATAGCATTTTTATATCTATCTGCCTTTGCACCAAATATTGCTTGCATTCCGTTTCCTACTTCTACAACACCTGCTGCACCTAAATCTTTTAATGCGCCTTTATCTACTTTTGCTTTATCCTTAACTTCTATTCTAAGTCTTGTAATACAAGCATCTACACTTACTATATTTTCAGCACCACCAAACGCTGCTAAAACTAATGGAGCATTTTCTTCTATTTCATTTTTAGAACTACTTGCCTTTTTATCTCCTGCTTGATTAATACCCTTTGACTTTTGATAATCAGCTTTACTATATAATTTAGTTTCTTCTTTATCATCTTCTCTACCAGGAGTTTTTAAGTTAAGCTTCTTGATTAAGAAAGAGAACAAGAAATAATAAACTACTGCATATACTATACCAACTAATATAAGCATATACCAATTAGTTGAAACTCCTGCCCCAGCTGGAAGTAAACCAAATAGAGAGAAATCTATTACACCACCAGAGAATGTCATTCCTACAAATACATTAAATATATCCATTAACATAAATGATAGACCAGCTAATACACAGTGAACTACATATAATACTGGTGCAACAAATAAGAAAGTAAATTCTAATGGTTCAGTAATACCTGTTAAGAAAGAAGTTATTGCTGCTGATATTAATAATGATCCAACAACCTTTTTCTTCTTTGGATTAGCTGTTCTATACATAGCTAAAGCTGCTGCTGGTAAACCAAACATCATAATTGGGAATTTACCTGCCATAAATCTTGTTGTTCCACTTACTATATTAGACATAACATCTGATGAAACACCAACTAAATCTCCCATACTTGATAATTGTGTAAAGTATGCTGTATTTGCTCCATCTACAACTTGCCAAGCGCCATTAACTAAAATATTACCTTCAACAAAAGAGCTATACCAGAATGGTGTATAGAACACATGATGTAAACCAAATGGAATTAAAGCTCTTTCTATTACACCATAGAAGAAAGTCCCTATAAATCCTGCTTCTCTAACTAAATTAGCAATAACTCCAATACCACCTTGAACTACTGGCCAAACAAACGCTAATACTGCACCAACTAAAGCCATTGTTACAGATGTAACTATAGGAACAAATCTTGAACCTGAAAAGAAACCTAATACTTGTGGTAATTGTATTTCATGGAATCTATCATGTAATATTCCTGTTACAATACCTGTTATAATACCACCGAACACTGACATATTTAATGTAAAGATACCTAAGTTAGTGGTAACATAAGTACCATATTCACCAACATTATCAGGTGTTACTACTCCTAATTGAGTTGCACCTAAAGATAATAATGATGAAATAACTTGATTCATTGTTAAAAATCCAAACACAGCTGCTAATGCTGCAGTACCTTTGTCTTTTTTAGCTAAACCTACTGCAACTCCTACTGCAAATAACACCGGTAAATTTCCAAATATAATATTTCCAATATCATTCATAACTGTTAATATAACAGTTACTGCCGGTATATTTATAAACGATATAAGTGGTTGATATACTGCTGGTGCATTTTCAAGTCCTGCTATTCCCAGTAGTGCTCCACCAATTCCTAATAATATCCCCGCTATTGGTAACGCTGCTATTGGCAGCATTATAGCTTTTCCTATTCTTTGTAAATATTGAAGCATTATAAATTCCTCCAGAAAAATATTTTATTTATGATAAGGTATTTTTAATAGAGGCTGGCCAGCTCACTAGTAAGTTATTTTGGTAATAAAAAAAGACCAAATATTTCACAACAGGCGTAATTCTACCCAAAATAAGATTACACCATTGATCATATTAAGTCTTGCCTGCATTACCAGTTACACCTTAACTATTAACTTACTTATATAATAGCATACTTTTTTTAACATGTAAATGTTTAAATCAATTAAATTTTAAAGATTCTCTAAATCTTTCTATATGAATAGTTAAGAATGTCACTTCATCATCTTTTACGTCAACTTTTAACTCATCACCTATAATTTTTGCAACTTCTTCTGCTATTTTATAAGATTCTTTATAAGTTTCTTTAACGAGTTCACCTATTTTATTATTAGCCTGCTCTCCTGATAATATCCTTTGAACAGCAAATTTAATATGAGTTAGAAATCTAGCATAATCTAATGATTTTCTATCAATTTCCATATCAAGCTCATCTTCCACATACTCTACTATAGTATTACCCAAATAATTAGTTCTCAAAGTATTAGATAAAGCACCATCGTTAAGAGCAGAATGTATATGTAATGCTATAAATCCAACTTCATCATCTGGAATATAAATTTTTTCATAATCTGACACTCTATTTGCTATCATCTTAGCTAAGTTGAATTCTGTGCCATATAAAGTTTCTATTTCAATTAAAAAAGGATTTTCTATTACTTCACTAGTCTTCATTCTTTTTACAGCAAAATATAAATGGTCTATAAGAGATATATGAATATTCTCATTTAATTCTTTATTAACTAATTTCGAAACCTCAAAAATAGCCTCTTCACACATTGCAAAAAAATCATTATCAACTATTCCTAATATATTATTAAAGTTTTTCCTGTTATCCTCTTCTTGTATTGTAAATATCTTATCTACTTCCGTACCTTTTTCTATCACTTGTCCAGATTTTTTAGCAAATCCTATTCCTTTTGCAAATAAAATTTTTTCATTTTCTTTAGAATTTACCAAGACAATATTATTATTAAATACCTTTAATACAATCTCATCTTGTGTAAGTCTTATACTCATAGTACCAATCCTTTCATGTACTTATTAGTAATATAATAAGTAATATGATCTCTCCACTTACCATTTATAAATAAATAATTTTTATTTACCCCTAGTTCCTCAAATCCACAACTAGTTAATACTCTTTGTGATTTAATATTTTCAACTAATGCAGATGCTTCTAATCTGTGTAATTGCAATTCTTCAAAAGCATACTTAACTACAAGATTTACAGCTTCTTTCATATACCCATTACCTTGTTCATCCTTATCTATTGAATATCCTATTATTCCACTTTTAAATATTCCAGTTACTATATTTGAAATTTTTATCTTACCTATAAGTTTTCCTTCTCTAAAAATTCCAAGGTCTGCTCCTGTTCCATTTAAAAATTGTCTATAACCATCATTTATTATATTTCTTTGCACTTCTAATGTATAAAAACTATTATCTCTCATTGGTTCAAAAGGTCTTAAATGTTCTTTATTTCTTATAAAATAATCTAATAGTTCTTCTGAATCTTCTAAAGTCAAAAGTTTTACTTGTATATTATCGGAACTAAGTTCAACAAAATCCATCCTTTGTCTTAAGTTATAATCCATTCTAGTTATTCCCATAGAAATTTCATTTTGATAATTTCCTTGAGAATATATGTTATCAAAGAATACACCTTCAAGAGTAAAGCCCAAATCTAAAAATGGAGATACCATTATAGTATCAACCACATAAATATTAACTTTATTAATATTTATATCTTTAAAAATAGCCTTCAATATCAGTACTAAAGTTTCTTTTAAAAGCTCATAATTATCATTTCTATAAAACTTTAATTTTACACTACATTTTCTATTTTCTGTATCTAAATCAATTATCTCAAATCTTCCAGCATTTATCTTATTTTTATCCCTTATTACATACTCTTCTGCACTGTTAGGGCTTTTCATAATGCTCACTTTTTGTTCTTCTAACATAAAGCCATCTCCTAAAACCACTCTCTTATATATAACATTATATATTATAAATTATGGATACATCAATGGATATACATTATAAAAAAGTGGTTAGATTTATATTTTCTAACCACTAATACCCTATATTATCTTATTTTATTCCTACTATATCCTTAATAACTTCTCCACCTATTATCATTCCTGCAACCGGTGGAACAAAAGACATACTTCCTGGTGTCTGTCTCTTAGTTACTACAAATTTATTTGGATCTTCATTTGAATCTGAAGCAAAGTTTGCTGGTCTAGGTTTTTGAGGAACTTCCTCTGAATAAACTACCTTAAGACTATCTACACCTCTTCTTTTTAATTCACGTCTCATAACTTTTGCTAAAGGACATACTTTTGTATCATATAAGTCTGCAACTTTAAATAAACTAGGATCAAATTTATTACCTGTTCCCATAGAACTAATTAATCTTATATTTTTTCCATTACAATATTCTGCTAAGGCTATCTTTGCAGTCACAGTGTCTATAGCATCTACTACATAATCTGCATCATCTGGTATTAAATTATGTATATTATCTTTTTCTACGAATACCTGATGTTTTACAACCTTACATTCTTTATTTATGGATAAAATTCTATCTGCCATAACATCAACTTTTATTTTTCCTACTGTTTCAGGAGTAGCATGTATCTGTCTATTTATATTAGTTATATCTACAGTATCATTATCTACTATTATGATTTCCCCAATTCCTGCTCTAGTTAAAGCTTCTACTACAAAACTTCCAACTCCACCTACTCCAAAAACTACAACTTTACTATCTTTTAATTTATTTATACCATCCGTACCTACTAACAATTCTGTTCTAGATAAGCTATGTTTAATCATACTCATTAATAACAGCACCTTCTTTCTAAATATTATTTTATTGTATATTCTTTCTTAAAACAAGGCTTCCAGAAAATTTTATATACAATTCCTCTATGTTTTGTATATATTCTTTTGAAACATTAATTTATAGGAGGATTTTTTTGAAAAAAATAATTTATATTTTATTAAATCCAATGAGGAATATAGAGAACGAAAGTTTCTTATTTGAAATAGGATTCTTTAAAGGTATACTACTTTTACTTTGTTGGATAGTTTTAAGCTCTATATTTACCTTTATTCCAAGTTTAATTTTTAATGAAGACTTCTTACAAACACACTATATAATTTTAGGATTATTTGAACTTGCATCTATACCTCTAATAACTTTTATATTGTCACGTGTTTTTGGAAAAGTAACCTTTAAGAAAAATACTTATTCTAAAGTAAGCAAAGATACTTTATTTTCAATATTTCTCTTAGTTTTTTGTTTCAGGTTATTATTTGATGCATACTTATATCCCTTAGTAAGTTTACTTCCTGAAAGCGAATTATTAACTAACGCTTCTGAAATCTATGAAAATAATATTTTATATTGTCTATTAGCAGTATGGATTTGTGCACCTATAATAGAAGAAATAACTTGTAGAGGCATTCTACTTTCTGGGTTATTAAACAAATATTCACCTAAAATTTCTATATTTCTATCTTCATTATTATTTGCTATTATGCACGGTAACTTAAAACAAGGAATTCATGCTTTTTTATTTGGTTTAATTTTAGGATATCTATATTACAAAACTAAATCTATATATATAACTATGTTTGCTCACTTTTCTAATAATGTATTAGCTTTATTATTAATAATCCCAACTTCTATTAAAGAAATGATAGCTATAGCTATTTTATATACCTTAATTTCAATACCATTAATTATTTACCTTAAGCTACATTTAAAATTGAAATATAAAGCAAACTTTATAGATACACTTAAATAATAATAATTCTCAAAAAAATAAATCGAATAGATTTTATACTTCAAATTTGTTACACTATATATAGAAATAAATTACTTTAGGCTATTTAAATAGCCTAATTTTTTTGGAGGATTATTATGGTTTATGGTATTATTGCCGCTATGAGCGAAGAATTAGAAATTTTACTTAAAGATATGTCTCTTGAAGAACAAAAGGTAAAAGCAAATATGACTTTTAACAAAGGTAAACTATGGGGAAAAGATGTTGTTGCTGTAGTTTGTGGTATAGGTAAAGTTAACGCTGCTGTTTGCACTCAAGTTTTAGCTTCTGAATATAATGTTGATAAAATTATTAATGTTGGTGTTGCTGGGGGTATAGGTAAAGAAATTTATCCTGGCGATATAGTTATTGCTGACAATCTAGTTGAACATGATATGGATACTACTGCTTTTGGTGATCCTCATGGTCAAGTTCCAAGAATGGATACTTTTGATTTTAAATGCGACAAAGATTTAATAGCTGCTGCTGAAAAAGCATGCAAATCTATAAATCCTGATATACATACTTTTGTAGGAAGAATAGTATCTGGAGATGTATTTGTTGCAGATATAGAAAAAATTCAATGGCTTGAAAAAGAATTCTCTGCTTTATCTTGTGAAATGGAAGGCGCTAGTATTGCCCATGTATGTTATCTAAACAAGATTCCATTCGTTGTTATTAGATCTATTTCTGATAATGCTAATAATGGAGCTCATATGGATTTTGAAAAATTCACTCCTATTGCAGTAAAAAACTCTACAGCATTACTTAAAGAAATGCTTTTATCTATATAATTATAAAAGGGTATATCATATTTATTGATATATCCTTTTTTATTTTAAAGGAGGACTTTGTTTTTTATGATTTATGGAATTCTTTTCTTATATATAGCTTTAAGTACTTTAGTGGGAATTCGAATATATATTTCTCTTAATAAATTGCTTAAAATAAACAAACTGTTATATTCTTTTATATTTTTTATATTTTCTAGTTCTTTTTTCATATTTGAAATACTCAGCACAAAATTACCGCACAAAGTAGATAAAATTTTAGCATTTATAGGTTCTTATTATATTTCCTTCTTTGCATATGCAGTAATTCTTTTTATTATTTCTTTTATATTAACTGTATTATTCCAACCACAAAAAATAGATTTATACTTAGTTTCAACGTTACTATCCATTATAATTGTTGCAGTAGGCGTATTTTTAGCTAATTCAACTCACATAAAAACTTATGATATAACTACAGAAAAGCCTCTAAATAACAACTCTTTAAAAGTTGCATTAGTCTCCGATGTTCATTTAAGTTATACAATAGGACCTTCTAGGTTACAGGTTTTAAAAAATGACTTAAATAATCTAGATGCAGATGTAATTATTTTTGCAGGTGATTTATTGGATGGAGCTGTAAATCCTGTCATAAAAGAAAACATGATTGCATACCTAAAAGATTTAAAAAGTACTTATGGGACATATTTTGCATTAGGTAATCATGAATATTATTCTGGATGTGCTGATGGTATATGTAAAATGTTATCTGACTACGGAATTAAAGTGCTAACAGATAAAACAGAGCTTATTAATAATGAATTTTATATAATTGGTAGAAATGATATTAAAGCTTCAGATTTTAGAGATGCAAGAAAACCTTTATCTGAACTTTGCAATGATATAGATAAAAATAAATTTAGTATAGTTATAGACCATAATCCTAAATACGTAGAAGAATCACAAAAAAATTCTATAGACTTACAAGTTTCAGGCCACACTCATAAAGGGCAAATATTTCCCGGAAATATATTAACAAAACTAATGTACCCATTAGATTATGGTTATAAAAAATTTGGTAATACAAACCTTGTTGTATCTTCAGGATTTGGAACATGGGGTACTGCTATAAGAACTACTGGAAGATCTGAAATTGTACTAATTAATATTCATAACTAAAAATGGGGATGTATCAAAACACGTAAAATAAAAATGTTGAATAAAAAAAGATAAAATAATTAGCGGAGTATAGCATTTTGATGAGGGGTAGTATTTCATCCTTTAAATGGTACTTGAAGCGTTAAGAAGGTTTGTTTGAGCGCATGCGAGTTTCAAACCTTTAGCGTAAAGTACCATTTAAAAGATAGAAATTCTTCCGAAATCAAATAGTCTATACGTAGCTAATTATTTTATCTTTTTTTAATATCATAACATCTTTAGGGTTAAAGTATTACTTTTGATACATCCCCATTTTTATTAACTTAACTTATGAATAAACAATCCACTTCTAAGCTTTGGCTCAAACCAAGTTGATTTAGGAGGCATTACCTCTCCAATATCTGCTACTTTCATAATATCTGAAACTTCAGTGGCATACATAGAAAAAGCTATCTTCATATCTTTATGAACTCTTCTTTCTAATTCATCAATTCCTCTAATTCCTCCAATAAAATCTATCCTATCAGAAGTTCTAACATCCTCTATTCCTAATATAGGTGTTAGAATATTCTTTTGTAGTATAGCTACATCAAGAGAATCTATAGGATCATTAACATCAAAGATTTCAGCCTTAGCTTCAAGTAAATACCACTTATCTTCTATAAACATTCCAAAGGTATGCTTCTTTTGTGGTTTTACCTGGCTCTCAGATTCTGTCACTACAAACTTTTCGCTTAATTTTTCTATAAGCTCATCTTTAGTTAATCCATTTGTATCTTTAACAACTCTATTATAATCCATAACCATTAAATCATTATCTGGAAAAGCAACTGCTAAGAAATAATTAAATTCCTCTTCTCCTGTATAATTAGGATTTGCTTTTCTTCTCTTAAGACCAACCTTAACAGCTGACGCTGACCTATGGTGACCATCAGCTATATAGAAAGCCTTTACTTCCTTAAATAATTCAATAATTTCATTTACTATAATTTCATTATCTATAACCCAAACTACATGGCTTATTCCATCTTCAGATACAAAATCATATGTTGGTTTTCTTTTGGTCCAAGCTTTTATAACTTCAGAAGCTATATCATTCTCTTTATATGTTAAAAATATTGGACCAGTATTAGCATCACAATAATCAACATGATTAATTCGATCAAGTTCTTTATCAGCTCGTGTAAATTCATGCTTCTTAATATTATTATTTATATAATCATCAATTGAAGCACAAAAAACCAAACCTGTTTGTGCTCTTCCATTCATTATTTGTCTATAAATATAAAGACATGGATGTTCATCTTGAATATACTCTTTATCAGCTATTTTCTTATCAAGGTTTTCTCTAGCCTTTTCATAAACAATTTTATCATGAACATCAATAGAAGCATCCAAGTCAACTTCAGCCTTATCTACATGGAGAAATGAATATGGATTATTTTTTACCATTTCTCTAGCTTCCTCACTATCCATTACATCATAAGGAAGGGCTGCTATCTTTGAAGCTAGGTCTTTAACAGGTCTTATCCCTTTAAACGCTCTAACTATAGCCATCTAATAACTCCTCCTAAAAATTAAATACCGAAAAATACCTTTATTGTATCGACAACTTCTTCTCCAATTCTTGTTTGTGCTTCTTTTGTTGAGGCTCCAATGTGTGGAGTTACACTTACATTTGGATGATTTATTAATTCTTGATTTTTAGTTGGTTCTTCTTCAAATACGTCGATACCAGCTCCAGCTACCTTACCACTATTTAATGCTTCAAGTAAAGCTGCTTCTTCTACTACCTTACCTCTTGCACAATTTATTAAGAATACACCATCTTTCATAAGTTCAAGTTCTTTCTTTCCTATTAAAGAACCTTTAGTCTTATCATAAGGTACATGTAATGATATAAAATCTGAAGATTTTAATAAACTTTCTAAAGAAACAAACTTATATTTTAAATTTTCTTGTTCTCCAAATAAATCTGTATATATTACTTTCATTCCTAAGGCAGTAGCTTTTTTAGCTAAAGAACGTCCTATTCTTCCCATACCTACTATTCCTAAAGTTTTACCATTAATTTCAGTACCTTTATACTTCTTTTTATTCCATTCACCATTTCTCATAGTTACATTTGAAATATTTACAAATCTAGCTACTGCAAACATATGAGCTATAGCAAGTTCTGCTACTGAATTAGAGCTTGCATTAGGTGTATTTTTAACATTAACACCATTTTCCTTTGCTGATACTAAATCTATATTATCAACACCAACACCAGCTCTTACTACTAATTTTAATTTTCCACCTTTTTCAGCATCTAAAACTTCCTTAGTTATTTTTGTAGCTGATCTGATTACAACTGCATCAAATTCTTTTAAAGCTTCTCCTAATTTATCTTGTTCTATATGATCATTAACTACTTCTACCCCAGCCTTTTCTAGAGCATTTATTGCTGTAGATTCTAATCCATCGTTTGTTAATATTCTAATCATTTTTAAGCCCCCTTTAATTATTTATAACTTTCACCTATATAATTTATAAGAGTTTAAAGATTAGCTATCTCTAAACTCTTTATAAATTAAAGTCCTAATATTTCATCTATATTCTTTAATAATTCCTTAACTTCTTCAACTGTACAGTCAGCCATATGAGCTATTCTGAAAGTCTTTTCTTTTAAGTTTCCATATCCATTAGAAATTTGGAATCCTCTTTTTCCAAGTTCCTTATTTAAATCAGCTACACTAATACCTCTTGTATTTTCTATATTTGTTACTGTATTAGATAAATGATTTTCATCAGAATATAATGCAAAGTTCTTCTTAGCCCAATCTCTAACTATTTGAGCCATTTCCTTATGTCTTGCAAATCTATTTTCTAATCCTTCTACATTTAATATTTGATCTAGTTGATAATCTAAAGCAAACATATGTGATAATGAAGGAGTTGATGGATATTGGTAATCCTTCTTTTGAATAAATTTATAAAGATTTAATAAGTCTAGATAATAACCTCTATTTGGTACTTGTTCAGCTCTCTTAAGTGCTTTATCTGAGAAAGTACATACTGATAATCCTGGAGGCAATCCAAGACACTTTTGTGATGAAGTTACACAAATATCTATACCACACTTATCAACTTCCACTTTACTACCTGCAGCTGAACTTACCATATCAACGATAAATACAACTTCTGGATATTTCTTAACTACTTCTCCTATTTCTTCTATTGGATTCATAACACCAGTCGAAGTTTCATTATGAGTTACAGCAACTAAATCATATTTTCCTGTAGCTAATGCTTTATCTACATCAGCTGGATCTACTGCCTTACCCATTTCATATTCAAAAATATCTGCTGGAACATTATTAGATACAGCCATTTCATACCATCTCTTACCGAAAGCCCCAACCGAAAATACTGCTGCTCTCTTTAAAGTTCCACATCTTATTGCTCCTTCCATAAGACCACTTCCTGAAGTGGTAGAAAGAAGTATTTCACTTTTTGTAAAGAATAATTTTCTTAAATTATCACTAATTCTTCTTTGTAATGCTGAAGCATCCTTACTTCTATGTCCTATCATAGGTGTTGCCATCTTTTCAAGAACTTCAGAACGAACTTCAACAGGTCCTGGAATAAATAACTTCTTATGCATTTAGCATATCCCCCCAACTTTTTTATATTAAATTTTAAAACAATTTGTTTATTTGATAATTTTACTACTTTTCCCTTTAAATATCAATACCTTGTTTTAATAAATTTATTTAATATCCCATTAAATTTGTTATTACTTTAATAATCGATGATATAATTTGTTGCAATATTATTTATTATAGAGTCTACATAACAACTATTCGTTAATTGTTATATTATGTTATATTTTGTTACCTTTAATATTTAAGTAAAAATATAGAATTTATAAAAAATAAAATAAAAACCCAATATATTAACCTTATTGTTACAAAGTTAATATATTGGGTTTTATATTTATAGTATATTAATAAATTTCTTTATATTTACGCTCTAAATACTCTAAGAAATATTTAGTATTTAATTCTTCTCCTGTAACTTTCTTAACTAATTCTCCAGGAGTATAAATAGCCCCATATTGATGAATGTTTTTCATTAACCATTCATTAATATAATCCATATCCAAGTCCTCAATAGCATTCTCATTTTCTTTAAGAAGCGTATGTAAGAATTGACCTCCATATATATTACCTAATGCATAACTAGGAAAATATCCAAAAGATCCATCTGACCAATGCATATCTTGAAGTACTCCTTCAGCATCACATTTTGGTTCTATACCTAAGTATTCTCTATATTTATTATTCCATATTTGTGGTAAATCCTTAACTTCAATTTCTCCATTTATTAATTGTTTTTCAATTTCATATCTTATTATTACATGTAAACTATAAGTTAACTCATCCGCCTCAGTTCTTATTAATGAAAATTGAACTTTATTTACTGCCTTATACAATTCATCTAAAGTCACATCTTTTAATTGAGGGAACTTTTCTTGTAACTTAGGTAATATAAGTTTCAAAAAACTCTTACTTCTACCTATTATATTTTCATAAAATCTTGATTGAGATTCATGTATAGCCATTGATGCTCCATCCATTAAACCTGTATTTTCTAGAGAATCAGAAATATGCATTCCATATAAAGCATGACCACCCTCATGTATTACAGAAAATATATTAGAAAATAAATCATCTTCATAATAATGAGTTGTTATTCTAACATCTTTATTTCCCATATCATTTGTAAATGGATGTTCAGTTTCATCTAATCTTCCTTTTGACTTATCAAACTTTATTACATCTAATAAATAATCACTAATTTCCTTTTGCTTAGATATATCAAATTTCCCCTCTAAAAAACTTGTATCTATATTTTTTTCGCTGTTATTAACATACTTTAGAATATTTACTATACCTTCTTTAAGCGCCCCAAATACTTGATCTAACTTTTTAACAGTTAATCCTTCTTCATATTCATTAAGTAAAGCATCATATCTATTTTCTTTGTAACCATAATAATCAGCAAATTTTTTCTTAAAGCTAACCACTTTTTCTAAATAAGGTTCAAAAATACTAAAATCACTTTTATTTTTAGCATCTTCCCACGCACTATAAGATAGAGCTGTTAATTTAGCATATTCCTTATACTCTTCTTCTGGAATCTTGCTTATCTCTTCAGAATTCTTTTTAAGAGCTTTAATCATAGCTCTATCCTGTACTTCTAATTCATCCATTACAGGATTAAAATATTCTATAAATTCTTTTACTTTATCTGATGTTGTAAGCTTAAATTGTTCACCAGCTAAATATGTTGTAGTATTACTTCTAGTTTCAATACCTTCCTTAGGCATATAAACTGACATATCCCAATATAACAACGAAATTGCATGCCCTAAGCTTTCAATATTTGATATATATTTTTTAACTTCACATAACTTATCTGATACTTCTTTTTTCATCTTACACACCACCTTTTCTTATAACCAGAAATTTGTTAATACTAACAATACTAATGTATAAACTACAACTCCTATTAAGATAAATGGAAGCAATAGTTCAAATGCTGCTAATATAAGTGCTATTACATCTTTTGCACCTACATTTTCTTCTCTTAACATTTTTCTTTTTTCCTCATTAGGATCTTCTTCATTAGTTAGCTTTCTTCTAAAAATATCCATCTATTATACCTCAGTAGCTCTATGACATGCTACAAAGTGATTTTTTGTAACTTCTCTATACTCAGGTGCCTCTTGACTGCATTTTTCTGTAGCATATGGACATCTTGTATGGAACTTACATCCCTTAGGTGGATTTGCTGGTGAAGGTAAATCCCCTTCTAGTATAATTCTTTCTCTCTTTATTGTTGGATCTGGTATTGGTATAGCTGATAATAAAGCTTTTGTATATGGATGTAATGGATTTTTAAATAACTCATCCTTATCAGCAAGCTCCATCATATTACCAAGATACATAACACCAATCTTTGAACAAATATGTTTTACTACAGAAAGATCATGAGATATAAACATATAAGTAAATCCTTTTTCCTTTTGAAGTTTTACTAATAAGTTTACTATTTGTGCTTGTATAGAAACATCTAGTGCTGATACAGGTTCATCTAAAACTATAAAATCCGGATCTAATGCTAATGATCTAGCAATACCGATTCTTTGTCTTTGCCCACCTGAAAACTCATGTGGAAATCTGTCTATGTAGTATTCTGGTAAACCACACATTTCCATTACTTCAAGAACTCTTTCTCTTAACTTATCCTTAGAAACTAATTTATGATCTATTAAAGCTTCACCGATTATACTACCAACTGTCATTCTTGGATTTAATGATGAATATGGATCTTGAAATACAAGTTGCATTTGAGTTCTAAGTTTTCTAAGTTCACTTCTTTTCATAGAAGTAATCTCTTTACCTTTAAAATAAACTTTACCATCTGTTGGCTTTAATAATTGAAGTAATGCTCTACCTGTAGTAGACTTACCGCATCCTGATTCTCCAACTATTCCTAAAGTTTCACCTCTATTTATTTCAAAAGAAACTCCATCTACAGCTTTTACATGTCTAACTGTTTTTCCAAAAAATCCTCCCTTAATAGGAAAATATTCTTTAAGATTTTCAACCTTTACTAAAACATCATCTTTCATTATTTATTTTCCCCCTTTGGAGTATTTCCATTTTCATATAGCCAGCATGCAACTTTATGATTTTCACCAATTTCATGTAATGTTGGTATAGTATTTTTACATTTACCCATACATTTACTACATCTTTCATAGAAATAACAAGAATCTTTTATTCCTATTGGATTTGGAACTTGTCCTGGTATTGCATAAAGTTCTTCTTTTTCTTCTGTAATGGATGGTTTAGACTTTAATAATCCTTTTGTATAAGGATGTGAAGGATTTTTAAATATTTCTAATACTGGACCTTCTTCTACTACCTTACCTGCATACATAACAACAACATAGTCTGCCATTTCTGCAACAACACCAAGATCATGAGTTATTAAAAGAATAGCTGTATCATGTTCTTTCTTAATATTTCTCATAAGATCTAATATTTGAGCTTGAATTGTAACATCAAGTGCTGTTGTTGGTTCATCTGCAATTAATACTTTTGGATTACAAGCTAGTCCCATAGCTATCATAACTCTTTGTCTCATACCACCTGACAATTCATGTGGATATGCATCTACTATTTCATCAGCTCTTGGAATTCCAACTTCCTTTAAAAGCTCTATAGCTCTTTTTCTTGACTCTTCTTTACTCATTCCTAAATGTAACTCTAATGATTCCATTATTTGAAAACCAACTGTAAATACAGGATTTAAAGAACTCATAGGTTCTTGGAATATCATAGCGATATCCTTTCCTCTTATTTTACACATTTCTTCATTAGACATAGTTAATAGATTTTTACCATTGTATAGTATTTCTCCACCTTCTATGTTTCCGTTTCCTGCTATAAGTCTCATAATACTCATAGATGTTATTGATTTACCACAACCTGATTCACCAACAACACAAACAGTTTCACCTTTTCTAATACTAAAAGAAACATCATTAACAGCTTTAACAGTACCAGCTTCTACTTTGAAAAAGGTTTTTAAGTTTTTTACTTCTAATATTTTTTCACTCATACCTCTTTCCTCCTATCTATTCTTCTTAGGATCTAGTGCATCTCTAAGTCCATCGCCTAAAAGATTTGTACCTAAAGTAATCCATACTATACATAATCCTGGTGGTAACCATAACCACACTCTCTTTTGGATATCTGCTAATGATTTTGCTGCTGCTAACATATTTCCCCATGATGCCATAGGTTCAGATACCCCAACTCCTAAATAGCTTAGTGCAGATTCTGATATGATATATGATCCAACACCTAATGTAGCATTTACTATTAATATAGGAATTACATTTGGAATAATGTGTTTTAATAATTTTCTTACGTCTCTAAGACCTAAAGCTTCAGTAGCTTGAATAAATTCTTGCTCTCTTAAAGATAAAACTTCACCTCTAACTAATCTGGCAATTCCTCCCCATGATAATATACCCATTATCATTATTAAGAAGAATATTCTTCCTTCTGGTGATACCTTACGAGCAGAAAGCACGCTACCTAAAATAATTATGATAGGTAAAAAAGGTAATGAAGTCCAAACATTTACTACTGCCATACAGAATGAATCTACTTTTCCACCATAATAACCAGCAATTGCACCTACTAAAGTACCTAAAATAGTTTCAACTATAACTGATACAAAACCTATTAATATAGAAATTCTTCCGCCATACATAATTCTTGCAAATATATCTCTACCAAGCTTATCTGTACCAAATATATGACCTTTTTTCATAAAGCCAACTAAAACATCACTTGTTTGAGTATTATAACCATATTTATAAAATAGAGGACCTATAAAACATACTAATGCTATTGCCACAACCATAATAAGACCTAATATAGCTAACTTATTCTTTTTAAGTCTTTTCATTACCATCTTACTAGGTGACATAATTTCTTTTTTATTTTCTTTCACTGCTGCCATACTTAGTGCCCTCCTATTTAAGTTTTATTCTTGGGTCAACTACTGCATATAAAACATCTGAAAGTAAGTTTCCTATTACAGTTAATAAACCAACGAACATACAGAATCCCATAAGGAATGTATAATCTCTACATAATATTGATTCATATGCTATCTTACCAATTCCTGGCCAACCAAATACTGTTTCCATTAATATTGCTCCACCAAAAAGACTTGGTAATCTCATACCTATAAAAGTTACTACAGGTATTAAAGCATTTCTTAAAGCATGTTTGTAAATAACTATTTTTTCCTTTAACCCCTTAGCTCTTGCTGTACGTATGTAATCTTGTCCTATAACTTCAAGCATTGAAGTTCTAACATATCTTACATATCCTCCAATACTTATAGTTACCATTGTTATTACAGGTAGAACCATATGTTTTATAACATCAACATAATATGCAACTCCTGTATAATTAGACCCTGTACTTACCATACCTGAAATAGGCGCTACCCCTAAATCTACTGCAAAAATTTTCATTAATACAATTCCTAAAAAGAAACTTGGAAACGAATAACCTATAAATGTAATTAACGTTGCAACCTTATCAAACCAAGAATACTGCTTTACTGCAGAAACGATTCCTATTGGTATTGCTATTGCTAAAGTTAATACAAATGTTATTAACGAAAGCCAAAATGAATTCCATACATATGTCTTTATAACAGTAGAAACTGGTTGATCATATTTTAAGGAATCCCCAAAATCTCCTTGTACAGCACTCTTTAACCAAGTTACATATCTTTCAGTAATTGGCTTATCAAGTCCATACATAGCCTTTAATTGTAGTGCTCTTTCTGTACTCATGTTAGGATTAGCCTTTGAATCAACAAAGTCTCCTGGTACCATAGCTATTATTCCATATATTATTATGGATAAAATCAGCATTAAAGGTATCATTTTAAGCACTTTTTTAATAATATAATTTATCATACTATCCTCTACTTTCCAAACAAGTTTATATAAAGCATTAAAAGCATCTAATAAAAAGATGCTTTTAACACTTCTTATTCTTTTTCTACTTATCTTCTAATGTCATCTTATATATATTGTCATAGTAGTGTTCATATGGTGATGCTATGATACCTTTAACTCTACCATTGTAACCAACTAAATCACTTCTTTGGTATACGAAAATACATGGTAAATCTTCATTTAATTCTGTATATAATTCTTTATATAATTCCTTTTGCTTATCTTGGTTCATTTCCTTGGAAATCTTATCATAAAGTTCATCTACCTTAGGGTTAGAATAGTTAACTCTATTTTGTGAACCACCTGTTCCATATACGTTTTGATCGTTTGGATCTGGAGTTAATCCCCAAGCCATAAAGAATGCTTCGAAATCTCCCTTATTTTGTTTTTGTTTTAATGTATTGAAATCTACTATTTCAGTTTGGAAATCTATTCCTAATTGTTTCCAATCATTATCAGCAACTGCTATTAATGGGTTTGTTATAGCACTTTCTTGAGCCCCAGTAAACATGAACTTTAACTTTTGTCCATCTTTTTCTCTGATACCATCTGCTCCTTCTTTCCATCCTGCATCGTCTAGCATCTTCTTAGCTTTTTCTAAATCATAGTCATAAGAATTTTTACCTTCTGCATATGCCCAACAAACTTGTGATTGAGGAACGTTAATTACCTTACCAAATTTATCGAATACAGTATTAGTAATCTTAGCTCTATTTAATCCAGTAGCTAACGCTTGTCTTACAGCCTTATCTTTTAATGCTGGGTTCTTATGGTTAAATCCTATATAACCATATCCATTAGTTGGATAATATTTATATCCTAAGAATCCTGCATTTTCAAGTTCTGTTGCATTATCAGGGTTTGCATCTATATCTGCATCAAAATCAATTTCACCTGATTGTAATAATGGAATTTGATTTTCCTTAGTATCAACTTTAAATATTAAGTTTTTAATCTTTGCAACACCTGCTGCATGATTTTCGTTAGCTACTAATTTAGTTTCAACACCTTCTTCGTAGCTTACAAGTTTATATTGACCACAAACTGGCATTTCTGGTGAAGTAGATATATGCTTCTTTAACTCAGTTTCATCACCTTGTTTGTAGTATTTTTCATAGTAATGAGCTGGAACTGGTGCAATTGCTAATTCATAAATTGCTGAAGAGCTTGCTTCAATTAATTTTATTTCTATGGTTTGATCGTCTACTATCTTTAATCCTGAGATTGAAGTAGCTTTTCCTTCTTGATATTCCTTTGCACCTTCAACTTTTGCCTTACCAGTAATAACATCGCTTACCCCATCATAAGAAGCATCACAAATTACCTTAAAGAACATTTCTATATCCTTAGTTGTTAATGGTGTATTATCTGACCATTTTAAATCTTTCTTTAATTTAAATGTATAAGTCAAACCATCATCTGATATCTTATAATCTTCTAATAAATTCTTTTCTAAAGAACCATCAGCTAAGTTATTAAATAGTCCATCATGCATAGCTCCTGATATTGAGAAGTCATATGCTGTTTCCATGAAACATGGATTGAATTTTCCTTCTGGTGCTGATTGACCAATTATTAATGTGTCCTTTCTGTTTGTTGCAGTACTTGGATTGCTTGATAAATCCTTTGCATCGTAAGTTACTACATCTGATTTTGCTAAATCATTTTTTGCAGATTCATCTCCTGAATCAGCACTTTCCCCAGCGCTGTTTCCACAACCTACAACAGATACTGAAGTAGCAACTGCTAAAGATAATGCAATTAAAATTTTCTTTAATTTCATTTTATATTCCCCCTTTTTTTAATTACCTTTTAGCTTAACCTAATACATATCCTCCTAAATATTTCCTAAAAAAATAAAAAAAGAAGTTAATCCGCAAAATTAAATAGCTTAACTAACTCCTTTGTTATTTCTTTTTATTAAAAAAATATTTAATTTTGTTGCGATAATATTAAAACTATTAAGGTTTACTTATTACTATAATAATATCCTTTCCTCTCCATGTCAATATTTTCTTAATTATCTATTTGGTTGTGTCGTTTCTAAATTATTTTTTTTATTACACTATATTATTGAACTTCAAAATCTAATACAGACTCAGTTTCTCTACAATATTTTACACACAAGCATTGTGATAAATTCCTAGGACATTTATAACAAAGACATCTTACATCATCTCCATTGCACTTTTCACTTCTTCTTTCTGGGCAATTTTCACAATTTACACCATTACCTGCTGCCATTTAAAACATCTCCTCTATAATTACTTCACTTATATTTATATCATAAATTATAGCTAAAATCTTAATATACATAGAAGCTCTCTAAAAGGGAGTGTCGCATTAGCAATTTAAAAAATTGCTAATGGCACTTCCTTTTTTTGATGAATATATCTATTTTAGGTTACTAAAAAACTTTAATCTAAAATTTGACGCACTTTAATAAAGGTTCGTAAAAATATATTTT
>SVCL01000096.1 GCA_015058405.1 Clostridium sp. | reverse complement strand
ATCTATTTAGAACTTCTATTGAATCATCATCTTCAAGAACTACTATGTCACTAACTTCTTTTAGGTTGTACTTCCTCAAGTATTTATCTACAACACTTTCAGCTATTTCTTGAAACTGTTGTAGTATTTCTTCCTTCAACTCCCTTGGAGTTATCTCGGCTTTTTCTATGTCCTCTAATGTATTTATTATTATCATTTCTTCAATCCTTTCTACAGTAGATTTACTGCTTTTAGCTTTTCTTCTCTGCTACTGTTAATGTAAAACGTTGCAGTAGTATCTACACTGCTATGACCTGCTAGTTTACTTACAGTTGAAATAGGTACTCCTCTATTAATTAACCTTGTACAGAATGTATGCCTAAAAGTATGAGGCTTTAATTTATTTACCATTCCAATGTCCTTAGTTAATCTTTCTAGCATTGTGTTTATTGCATCTCTTCTTAATGCTCCTCTTTGACCTATTACTAGATATTCTGAATCTTTTACATTGTAATCTCTACCTTTAATGTATTCCTTAATTACATCAGCTAAGTCAAATTTCATTGGTACTTCCCTAAACTTTCCTCCCTTACCGTATATCTTTATTGAATAGTTCAGAAAATCAATGTCTTTAACCTTAATGCTACATAGTTCACTTACTCTAACTCCTGTATAAAGTAGTAACATTACAATCACCTTATTTCTTTTACTTACCTTCTCCTCATTCTGAATGTAGAACAATATTCTCTCAACCTCCTTATCACTGTAAACTTCCACTTGTTTCTCTGAACCATAAGCTATCTTTATTCTGTCCTTAGAATTTTCTACAACAATTTCCTTCATTGCTCCAGTAGCTACTAAGTATCTATTTAGTGCATGAATACTATTTATCTTTTTATTGATTGTTGCTACCTCATAGTTACTCTCTACTAGAAAATTCTTGTAGCTTACTACGTAGAATCGTTGTAACGTACCATTGAATTCAACTCCTTTACTGCCTAGAAATTCTATAAATGCTTTAATGTCTCCAACATAGCTTTCAATTGTTTTAGCACTCTTACCATCTTCAATTAAACTTATCTTGAAATCCTCAATTACTTTACACATTATTATTACTCCTCTCAATTTTCTTAAATAGAAAAGAGTTACTGCTCCTTGATTAGAAACATTAACTCTGTTATCAGATTAATAATATATATTTATCATCTATCTTAAATTCAGTTGATTTAGCCTTTATTTACAGCTTTTCAATTTGAATAGTATTCTTATTCACATTTTATAAATTCTCTGTTTTATGAGGTATTATCGTTGTTTTTTTACTACAGTCCTATTAATTGATAAATTTTTTTTCATTTATTTATTCCATTGAATGATTTTATTATCATATTATTATTTATTCTGAATAGATATTATTTCTATTACTCAATTACTTATTATCAATTCTCTATCCTTATTTATTTTTATTGAAATGACTTTAAGTCTATTTCAATTATTACTTTCTCTAGTTTCTTGTTTCCCCCTATCCCCCCGTTCCTCTTTCTGAGTCCCAAGTTCCATTCTTTATATGTTTCACCTTCTCAGTTCTTTTTATTTTTTAGTGCTTTTCTACTACATATTATATGTTCTGAATTCCATTAACTTTTAAGTGGAATTATTGAGCCTAGGTTTTCCTTGCCCTTCTTATAACAATAGTTTTCAATCCTAGATTTCTTGGTTTTAAAAGTTTTTAATCCATGAAAAAGAGATTAACGCTTCAATAACTGAAACATTAATCTCTTATCTTTCTTCACTGCATTATTAATATTATGTAGTATTTATTTTCCTCATCTTAATTGATTTAGCTAATTTGCTATGTTTTTATTTTTTTTGCAGCCAATATATATATTATTTTGCATCCTTTTTCGCACTTAATTTATATATATCGCAATTATTTATATTAAATTCATTAATTATATCTAATGCTTTTTGAGAAACTACAAGATAAGATTTATCTGAACAATTAAAATCTTCCCCTGTCCATTCTGTATAACTTTCATCTTTTATAGCAACCTTTCCCTTTGGAATTAACCTTATAAATTTAGGTAACTCTCCTTCCGGATACATTTCAATAAATTCGTCACTTAATGAAATTTCTACACTCTGAAATTCATATCCTACTAGCTTACTTTCTTCTATCTTTTTCTTTAATTCTTCTGTCACTATAAAACATGGAGTACTTTCTATGATATCATCACCCAACCATCCTGAAAATATAAAATGTAACTTAGATATTTCTGGCTTAGCACCTCTATATCTTATATCTTCAAAATTGTCATATACAGTATTTTCTCCTATTTCGCCTGCTACTTCTGGTTCTAACATATATAAATCCATACTTATCATCTCCCATTTTAGTGGTGGATTAAATAAATCCCCAAATTTTTTATCAATTTCTAATCTTTTATTTAGTAACTCCTCTTTAGTCGGATTAGGAAATTCTTTATAAAACCTATTCCACTCTTTTCTTATTTTGGATAAATGTAAATCAAAATTTATTTCTTTTGGAATCCCCCTTAAATTTTCTAATGAATGCATCTCGGATTCTGTAAATAATCCTTTTGTCTGAGGTTTTCTTAATACTTGTTGTTCCACACCATGATGAACTACTACTTTTCCCTCCAAATCAGGATATTCATCAAAAAATACTTTTTTATAGTTTATTTTCTTAGGGTTACTTACCCCCTTTAAAGAGGCTCCTCTATTATCTCCAGCTACAGCACGCTCTAAATTAACTTGCACTCTGCCACTAGTACCACCTGAAGGACGCATTGTAAATACATCAGTTCCATTAGTAATTACCCTTGATTCTCCAGGTACATTTCCTCATTAGCAACATTTAGTGCTTCAGCAGCAGCTGATGCTCCTCTTGCTGCACCTCTCTTTGCAAGATATTCAGGAAGATACGTTGCACCTATAGATCCTACTGCTGTTATAAATGGTATTACTTCACTAGCTGTTTCATATGCTGAATCTGATACTCCTAGCTTATTTGCTAAATTCTTTACTGGATTTACATGTATTGTTTCATCTGTTGCTTGACAAAATCCTATTAATTCTGTTGATACTCCTAAAGCTACTAACGCTATTCCTGCTGGTGCACACACTGCTGTTAATCCTAAACCTGCTCCTATTGCTAGTCCGCCTTGAATCATATTAAATGCTCCAACTGCAAGTTCAGCAGGATTTACCTTCTTTACTGCGTTTATAGCCTTTTTCATTTGATTACTTGTATAATTAGCTATT
>SVCL01000095.1 GCA_015058405.1 Clostridium sp. | reverse complement strand
TATTTAGTGTACCATTTTTTAAGAAAATTTTAAATAGCTATTGAAAAAAATTTAATCTAAGGTTTCTTTTTTAAGTCTCTTATTGCTAAGTTGACGACATTTAGCCTGCGGCAGCTGCTGTCCCTACTCCTAGCCTAGAAAAGCTCCAAGTCCTACTGCTATTCCTCCTGCAACTGCTCCTCCTAAAGCACCTCTGTTAAAAATCCATTTGTTCCTCCAGTAGCTGCTCCAAAAATTCCTCCTAATGTTGCCCCTAATGCTACTGGTACTAATACTGGAAAGAAACATGCTGCTATTATTGTACCACCTATTACTAAGATTCCTCCTAATATCTTTAGATCATTCATTATCTCATCATGTAATAATCCCGTATTTTTTCTATACTGGTATCCTTCTTTTCCTATTGTTTTTCCGCAGCTTCTATCCCTATCTCTTGCATAGTCTAAAAACTTGTCTAATCTTTTTGTGAAACTATCTATATTATCAATTTCACATTGTACTCTTCTTTTTTCTTCTTGTATCTTTTCTTTACACCTATCTATGTAGCTGCTCTTTTTTCCTATTCCATTTAAGTTACTCTCGGCGTTCTTTAGTTTTCTTAATATGTCATTTAGTTCCCTTTTTGAATTATTTAAACTTCTGACAATATCCTGAAAGTTTAAAATTAAAAGCATAGGAAATTCAAAATCCTATGCTAAATTCTTATCCTCTGTATTTTTTTCCATAAATTCCATAATATTTTAATGGTCTCATTATGCTGTCGCATTTTTCGCACGAAAAACAAGGGGGTTCATTTTAGTGGTAGGATTGAGTGTTTTCAATTCTTACCATTATTTTAAAGCTACTTCTAATCCCTTATCATTTTTTCTGTTAAGTAGTTACTTTTTCAGCCTTAATTTTCCTTAATTTATCAAACTCATTTTATCATGCTACATCTTTTATTTCCACATTAGATAATATACATAAACAAAAAATACCGTTGTAATTGAAGTATCAATATTTCAGTTACAACGATATTTTCTTTTACTTTAGGTTGAAAGGTGGATAAGGTGGTAAAGATTTTAGAAAGTACTTTTTAGTTTCATAAATTAGAAATTACTTTTCAATTTATTCTTCCACTCTTCCCCCTTTGCCCCTATTCACTGCATTATTAAAATTATGCAGTAAATTATTTTATATCTATTCTCTATTTACCTATATTAATTAAATATTTAATTTTATGAATTCACTTCTAGCTATTTTATGCATTGTTTAATTATGAATTTAACATTGTTTCCTTCTTCTTTTCTAATTTTAAAAAATACAATATTAAATTACATGCATCCTCTTCATTATCAAATGTTTTAATAATATTATACCCCCCTTTTTCAAATGATTGATAAACTATCCACTTATTATCTTCTATTATTAAACCTAATTCCATTTCTCTCATAGGTCTATTCCCAAGATTATACTTTTCTTCGTCCAATCCTATTTTTTTTAATTCACTTCTTAATTGACTTATATTCATATTAACTTTCCTTATCTAAAATTTATTTGATTTCTTTTAAAAATCCTAGTTTTATTAAATAATCTACCGACAAGGGTAACTGCCATTGCGTTCCTCCACCAATAGCGTCAAATGCTGGAGCAATTTCACCACCATAAGTCTTTAGATTGTCTAAATTAATACCATATCTTAAAGCATCTGCATTAATCATCTCTACTAAATCTTTATCTTTACAGTTTTTTATTGCTTCACTTAACTCATTAAAATTTCTAGTAATTTTATATTGATGATATGCATTCTTATTCTCTAAATATGGTAATGCTCTTTGTTCGTATGGTATCGACATATTATCATTTATAGGTGAAGTAAATGTCCCATTTGGTGCTCCATATCTATCTATAATATCACCTTTTTTAGGAATAACTTCATGTTTAATTGCTTTCCCCGTAACAGTATCAATAGTATATCCACTTTCATCAGGCCACTTTATTCGACCTGATGAATCTATAAATTTAGGACTAGCTATAACTTGGATATCAACTTTTACACCTGCCTCTATTGCATTATTATATATTTCAATATTAGCAATTACTTTATCTTCCTCTGATAATTTTGATTTATTTATTTTATTGATTAAATCTTTTACCTCATTTTTATCTAATTTAGAAAAATCAATTTTTCCTAATACTGATTCAGCTTTACTCCCCCCATCATTAATACTACTAGTCCAATTCTTATACCCACTAGCCTCCCGAGCAAGCCTACTATCATCAATATTCTTAAGCACTCTTTTCCTTATTTCATCAAAGCTTTCCTCAGTACTATTACCCTTAACTTCAGGAATTTTTATTCCCTTTCCTCCACCAATAAGTCTAGTTAGTCCTCCAAAAAATAATGAACTGGCAGCACCTCCTATAAGGCCAGACCAAGCTCCTTTTACTGCTCCATCTTCTCCTCCTAGGATTCCTCCTTCAACAAGTCCTCCTCCTGCTCCTGAGGCTGCTCCTATAAATACTTCTT
>SVCL01000094.1 GCA_015058405.1 Clostridium sp. | reverse complement strand
CCTCTTAATATTGAAGCAACTTGGCTAGCAACTCTTCCTAGTGGCTTACCAGCAGCATCTACAACATACCATTTTCTTTCAACGTCTTGTGCTTTTGCAATGTATGATTTCATCTATTTCCCTCCCTGAACTTACATCTTTGATACTATAAGTATCAATTTTATGTCAAGACCCGGGGCTAGTGAGTCTTTTACACATAAATATTTCTAACAAACAAACTTATTATAATACACGCTTACGGGCGTGTCAACACATTTTCTACTTTTTTTGTAATTAATAAAAAACTTTTTCAAGTATTAAACCATTGGCCTTTATACATGGTCCTGCCTTGCTTCTATCCAATGATTCGATTATCTTAGGCACTTCATCCACCTTAATTTTTCCTTTTCCAACTTCCACTAAAGTACCTACTATAATTCTAACCATATTATACAAAAAACCATCAGCAGAAATATAAAATTTTATAATTTCTTTATCATTTTCTATATATAATTCAGAAATAGTTCTTACTGAGGTCTTAACAGAACTTCCATTAGTTTTAAAAGCACTAAAATCATGTTTTCCAATAAAACATTTGCAAGCTTCTTTCATATATTCTATATTCAAATCATCCTTAACTAGGCAACAATAGTCTTTACCTATAGCTACCTTCTCATATCTATTTATAATAGTATAACTATAGGTCTTGCCCTTACTACTATATCTTGCATGAAAGTCTTCTTCTACCTCTTCAGAACTCAATATTGCTATATCATCTGGAAGCTTTCTATTAACAGCTTCTCTAAACCTTTCAGGAGGAATACTACTATTAGTTTTAAAATTAGCAACCATTCCTCTAGCATGAACCCCTGCATCTGTCCTAGAACTACCTATAACTTCTACTTTCTCACCTGTAGCTTTAAATAAAGCCTCCTCTAAAACTCCTTGAATAGTTTTCCCATTAAGTTGTTTCTGCCATCCACAATAATTTGTCCCATCATATTCAATTAATAATTTTATGTTTTTCATATTAACCTCTTATTCTATAATTTAAATCTAACAACAAAACTTAATACAAATAATACTGCAAATATTGAATATGCTATAGCATCTCTAGTAGAATACTTAAGTTCTTTCATTCTTGTTCTTCCAGCTCCTCCTCTGTAACATCTAGCTTCCATAGCCATTGCTAACTCATCTGCCCTTCTAAAAGAACTTATAAATAATGGAACTAATAAAGGTATTAAACTTTTGGCTTTCTCTATTATATTACCCGATTCAAAGTCCGCTCCTCTAGCCTTCTGAGCTTTCATTATCTTATCAGTTTCTTCCATTAATGTTGGAATAAATCTTAAGGCTATAGTCATCATCATAGCTAATTCATGTGCTAAAGTCTTTCCAATTGGTCTTAACAACCTCTCGATTCCATCTGTTAATTCTATAGGTGATGTTGTTAATGTTAATAATGACGTACCTATAATTAAAAATATAAGTCTTAAAGCCATAAATGCTGCTGTACTTAAACCTTCTTCATAAATATTTATAAATCCAATATTAAAAACTAAAGTATCTTGAGTTCCCTTTACCATAAAAATATTTAAAATTCCTGTTAAAACAATAAGGAATAATATTGGTTTTAAACTTTTTAATATCATACTAAGAGGTATCTTAGAATTAATAATTATAGCACCCAAGAATATCACAACCAAAATATATCCAACAAACTTATTTATTATAAATAAAGAAGCTATAAATAAAAGAGAAATTATAATTTTGGTTCTAGGGTCTAATTTATGAGTAAATGATTCTCCAGGTAAATACTGTCCTATAGTTATATCTTGTAACACTTAAACTCCTCCTTTATTTTTTCTTTTTTAATAACCTTAATAATTCTTCACGTGCTTGCTCAATTGTATATGCATCTTCAGAAACATCGAATCCTTTTTCTCTAAGCTTCCTCATAAGATAAGTAACTTGAGGTACACCCAATCCAATTTTCTCCAAAACTTCAACTTCTTTAAATACCTCGTTTGGTGTTCCTTGTAGAGCAACTTTTCCACCATTCATAACTATAACCTTTTCAGCTATTTTTGCGACATCTTCCATGCTATGACTTACTAAAATAATAGTCATACCATAATCCTTATGAAGTTTTTGTATCTGAGCTAAAATATCATCTCTACCCTTAGGATCTAGTCCTGCTGTTGGTTCATCTAATATTAAAACTTTAGGCTCCATTGCAATAACTCCTGCAATAGCTACTCTTCTCTTTTGCCCCCCACTTAAATCAAAAGGAGACTTATCCTTATAAGTTTCATAATCTAAACCAACCATTTCCATTGATTTAATTACTCTTTTTTTAATTTCTTCATCAGAAAGTCCCAAATTTTTAGGTCCAAAAGCAATATCTTTTGCTATAGATTCCTCAAATAATTGATATTCTGAATATTGAAAAACTAATCCAACCTTTTTTCTTATATCAATTAATTTAACATCTGGTTTAGTAATATCAACACCATCTATTAATATTTTTCCACTAGTAGCTTTTAATAGACCATTTATATGTTGTATTAAAGTAGATTTCCCAGAACCAGTATGACCTATTAAGGTTACAAATTCTCCATCCTTTATTTCTAAATTAACACTATCTAAAGCAACTTTCTCAAAAGGACCTTTTGGCATATATACATGAGTTAAATTTTCTATTTTAATTGACATATAGCATCCACCATCTCATCCACATTTAATATTTCAGTACTAATATCTATTCCTGATTTTTTTAAGTCATATGCTAACTCAGTAACTTGAGGTACATCTAGACCTATTTCTTTCATCTTTTCAACTTCAGAAAAAACCTTTTTAGGTGTTCCTTCAATAATAATCTTTCCGTCATCTACAACTACAATTCTATCACCTTGTGCTGCTTCATCCATATAATGAGTTATAAGAACTATGGTTATTCCATACTCTCTATTCAATTGCTTTATACTATTCATTACATCCTTTCTACCACTTGGATCCAACATAGCAGTAGGTTCATCAAATACTATACATTCTGGCTGCATAGCTAATACTCCTGCAATAGCTACTCTTTGCTTTTGTCCGCCAGATAAAAGATGAGGTGCATGCCTTTTATACTCACTCATTCCAACTCTCTCTAAGCTCTCATCTACCCTTTTTCTAATTTCATTAGGTTCTATACCTAGATTTTCTGGTCCAAAAGCAACATCTTCCTCAACAATTGTTGCAACTAATTGATTATCTGGATTTTGAAATACCATTCCTGCCTTACTTCTTATCTCCCATAGATTTTTTTCATCAGAAGTATCTAACCCACCAACTATAACCTTTCCTTCAGAAGGCAATAATAATGCATTAATATGCTTGGCAATAGTAGATTTTCCAGAACCATTGTGCCCAAGGACAACTAAAAATTCTCCTTTTCTAACTTCTAAATCTACTCCCTTTAAAGCATATTTCTCTACTTCTTTCTCATCTTCTATGGAAGTATATTTATGTACTAACTTCTGCAAACTTATCATATTGTCATTCATAATTAATCCTCCAACATAAAATAAAAAACTTCTATACATTATAAAAAAGACAAACGTAAATACATACACAATTTGTTAATATAATTATATACTACTTACTAACTTTATCAATTACTTTTTATGTAAACAATAAGTCAAATAAATCTTTTTTATATTATATAGAACTTTTATATCACAAAATGGGGATTAAGTAAAACTTAACCCCCTAAACTATTATACTAATTCAAGTATAACAACTTCAGCTCCGTCCCCTCTTCTAGGACCTTTTTTATACATTCTTGTATATCCACCGTTTCTTTCAGCGTATTGTGGAGCTATATTATCAAAAAGATTTTTAACAACTGCTTCTTCTTGAACATAAGATAAAACTTGTCTTCTTGCATGAAGATCTCCTCTCTTAGCAAGAGTGATCATTTTTTCTGCAAGACTTCTTGTTTCCTTAGCTCTAGTTTCAGTTGTTTCTATTTTTCCATACTTTAAGAAGCTTGTTACAAGACCTCTAAGCATAGCTCTTCTTTGGTCAGTAGAACGACCTAACTTACGATAACCTGCCATGGATTTTTACCTCCTTACTCGTCGTTTAGTTTTAAAGATAAACCTAACTCTTTAAGTTTATGTTCAACTTCTTCTAAGGATTTCTTTCCTAGATTTCTAACTTTCATCATATCGTCCATAGATCTTGTTGCAAGTTCTTGAACAGTATTGATTCCAGCTCTCTTTAAGCAATTATATGATCTAACTGATAAATCAAGCTCTTCTACAGTCATTTCTAAGACTTTTTCCTTTTTATCTTCTTCTTTTTCTATCATTATTTCAACATCATTAGTATTATTAGTTAATGACATAAATAATTTAAAATGTTCTATAAGTATCTTAGCTGATAAACTTATCGCTTCATCGATCTTTATAGTACCATTAGTCCATATTTCTAAAGTTAACTTATCATAGTCAGTAATTTGACCAACTCTTGTATTTTCTACAGTAAAGTTAACCCTTTTTACTGGTGTGTATATTGAATCCACAGCTATTGCAGAAATAGGTAATTCTTCACTCTTATTTTTATTTTGAGTAACATATCCTCTTCCCTTATTAACTGTTAATTCCATATAAAGTCTTCCGTCATCGTCAAGAGTTGCAATATGTAAATCCTTATTAACAACTTCAACGTCTCCGTCACTCTTTATATCTGCGCCTGTTACAACGCCAGGTCCCTTAGCATCTATATATATAGTCTTTGGACCTTCACCATTCATTCTTAAAGCTAAAGCTTTAATGTTAAGAATTAATTCTGTAACATCTTCTTTAACTCCTTGTACAGTAGAGAATTCATGAAGTACTCCATCTATTTTTACAGATGTTGTTGCTGCACCTGGTAAAGAAGATAATAAAATTCTTCTAAGAGCATTTCCTAAAGTAATTCCATAACCTCTTTCTAATGGTTCAACTACATACTTACCGTAAGTACCATCTTCATTCGCTTCTACACATTCGATTATTGGCTTTTCTATTTCTAACATACACAAACCCTCCTTATTTTTTAAATGGCAACCTTTTGAGGGCAACTGATTCTATATTTGCTGTAAAAGATAACTTATACAGCAAATATTTATTTATTACTTGCTGTATAACTCAACGATTAGAGTTTCATTAACTGGTACGTCAATGTCTTCTCTAGCTGGTTCAGCAACTACTTTGCCTTCGTAGTTTTCAACATTTGCTTCTAACCATTTTGGTAATGTCTTTGGATTTTCAGCAAAAGTCTTGAATTTTTCGCTTCCTCTGCTCTTTTCACATACAGAGATAACATCGTTAACTGAAACTTTGTATGAAGCAATATCAACTTTCTTACCATTTACTAAGAAATGTCCATGAGTTACTAATTGTCTAGCTTCATTTCTTGATGCACCGTAACCTAATCTATAAACTACGTTATCAAGTCTTAATTCTAATAATTTTAGTAGGTTTTCACCTGTAATTCCTCTTAAATGTTCTGCCTTTTCATAATAAGTTCTGAATTGGCTTTCTAAAACACCATATATTCTTTTTGCTTTTTGCTTTTCTCTTAATTGAACACCGTATCCAGAGATTTTCTTCTTATCTGCTCCATGTTGTCCTGGTGCATAACTTCTTCTAGCAAAAGCACATTTATCTGTATAACATCTATCCCCTTTAAGGAATAATTTCATACCTT